>JAILRI010000119.1 GCA_024698555.1 Lachnospiraceae bacterium | reverse complement strand
CCATGCCACCTGTATAAAGTCGGGTCTGGCGTCTCTTGTGGTATGTACCGCAAAAGAAACACGCGGACGGCTCTCGTTTCTGATCTTGAACATCTTTGCTGTTTCGGAATTGATGCTTTCCGGAAGTATACGCTTTCCTATTATCGCATTTATGAAAGTAGACTTGCCGGCGGAATACGTACCCACCAGGCAGAGATTGATCTCGTTATTGTTAAGTGCTTCCTTACGCTCTTCAAACTGCACGCGGCGCTTATGGAACATCTGCTTGGTCTCGTTGCTCTTAAGTTCCTTTTCGAAGCGGTCGATCGTTTCGTCACAGAATTCCAATATCTGGTCGTATATTTCCGATACGCTGGGCAGCTCTACATAATCGGCTACTTTAAATATCTGCTTGCCCTTTGTATCATTATAATCCTGAACTTTTTTCTGGAGGTCTTCGTAATCTATCTTAGTCCCTTTAAATGTAATGTTGACATTCTCCTTATTGAACTGCTCCCAGATATCGTCAAAGAAACGACTGCCCTGGTTTTGCAGCAGGAATTCAGTCCCCGGGCCGTATTTCTGCAGACGCGGACATTCATCATAAGGTATCTCGACGAACTCACCCTTGAATCTGCCGCAGAAACGCACCTCTTTCTTCACGGGATAATACATCAGCATTAGTTCTTTCACAAAGAAATATAACCTCCGACTCCTATGACTGTTAGGAATTTTTCAGGCACACAAAAAGGCCGCCTTAGCACATATAGTGATTATACCTAAAGCGGCCACAAAATACAAGGGTTTCCTCTAAGAAATATACCAAATATATAAGATTTTCTTGCTTTATTTATCCAGTTCCGCAGCAGTTTTAAGCGCAACTTCCATCATCTGCGTAAAGCTGTTCTGACGTTCCTCCGCGCTGAGTGCCTCGCCTGTCAGTATATGGTCGGATACCGTAAACATCCCAAGAGCCTTTTTCCCGGCCTTTGCGGCATTCATATAAAGCCCGGCGGTCTCCATTTCTATACAGAGAACGCCCATCTTTATCCAGCGGTCATTGGCATCTTCCTGGGCATCGTAGAACGTATCCGATGACAGGATATTGCCCACATGATATCTCGCGTTAAGCTCTTCTGCCTTGCTTATCGCAGTCTTTAACAGGCTGTAGTCTGCGATGGGCGCAAATGTACCGGGCAGCTCGAACTGTCTGGCATAATCGGAATTGGTTGATGCTCCCATGGCAAATACCAGGTCACGGACCTTTACATCCATATTGATCGAACCGGTCGAGCCGATACGGATTATATTCTCAACACCGAAGAAATTGTATAACTCATAACTGTATATGCCTATGGACGGTATACCCATACCGCTGGCCATAACGCTGACCCTGTGTCCGTCATAAGTACCGGTGTAGCCCTGGACGCCTCTGACATTATTGATAAGCTTCGCATCCGTAAGAAAATTCTCAGCTATGAATTTTGACCTTAAAGGATCTCCCGGCATCAGCACGGTCTTTGCAAAATCCTCAGGTGCAGCCGCTATATGCGGCGTGGGAAATGCTGCCATCTTGTAACCTCCTTTATCATTCAGCTTCTTTATCTTCCTTAAGTTCCCTGCCTGCAGCCAGTAAAGTCCCCGTCTCGGTTATCCTGTAATGGTAGGTGAACTTTTCGGTCTCAAAATCAATATTATAGAGTGTTCCGTAAGAAGTATGTATGGTCTTCTCTATTACCGAATGGATAACATTTTCTTTTTCTACGCCCGCATCTTTAAGAACGGCCGCAAAAGCCCCATCTTCGGTAAGCAGGCTTTCATCGAACACCTCCTGGTCACGTTCGACAGGCTGGGGATCTTCATCTGTCCCCGTCGTGACTGCCGTATTATCCGATACGGCAGATACGGCCACCTCACCCTGAGCCTGGGGATCTTCATCCTCGGATACACGCGCATCGATCACCGGTGCAGCCGTCTGCTGGTCTGTGATATTCTCTGTCACAGCAGTATCTTCAGCAGGCTGCTCCTGCGGTGTATTTGTTGTCACAACCTCTTCCCGGACCACTTCCCTGCGAGTCTGTGTAGCACGCAGTATGGTATCGAGTTCTTCTACGCTGTATGAGCTCAATGCTTCAGGTGTGAACTCCGGATCCATCTGTACTATACGGTCTATGAGCAAAGCCCCGTCCTGAGCAGAAGCAGCCACGTTGGGATTAAGCTCCACAACTTCTCTGTTCCTGTCCGAATGGTAATACCAGAACATGCCGACATTTGCAACAAGCAAAAGGGCCGCGGCCGACGCCAATACAGGGATCCATACAGAGCGTCTGTTCTTCCTGACGCGCAGATCCATGGGCACTATCGGATCGCTTCCGGCTTCGATACGCCTGTATACTTCATCCATGACATCAGGCGTCACCTTTTTTGCAGCATTACGCAGCTTCTCCTCGATCTGTCTGTTATCCATCCTCTTTCCTCTCATCCTTCTATGATATGCCTCATTTTCTTCAAAGCCCTGTTGTACTTTGAAAGTACCGTAGCCAGCGGCATGTTCAGCATATCGGCTATTTCCCTGTGTTTCAGTCCGGCTACTGCATGCAGCATCACAATCTGGCTTTCCTCGTCACTTACTCCGGAAAGCGCGGCATCGAGCACCATACGGTCCTCGGTCTTAAAATCCGCTGATTCGTCTACAATGGCTTCCCATTCATAGTCTTCCAGATCCGCCACACGCTTGCCGCTTCGCAGCTTCATCAGCGACAGATTACGCGCTATAGTCAGTATCCACGCCATAGGCTTACCCTGGCTGGAATACTGTGATGCGTTCAAACATACCTTTACGTATGTATCCTGAAGTATGTCCTCCGCATCATCCGCATTCTTTACGATGGAAAGAATATATGCGTATACGGCGGATGAGGTCTGCGTATATATTGTCTCAAGTGACTCGGTGTGTCCCTTTGCCACACGCTCAAGCGCCTTATCCAGCATCATTTTCCATCCTCCGAACTGATAATGAAACACAGGACGGTTTTATTTCAAACTTTTTAAACATCGAGGCAGGATTTTATCAACTCTACTGCTTTGTCAATACCAAGCTTGCCGGTATTGACCGTAATGTCGTAATAACGGCTGTCACCCCATTCATGATCGGAATAATAATTATAATAGGCTGCCCTGTCCTTATCGCCGCGTTTGCAGATATTCTCTGCCTTCTCACGGCTTATCTTCTCCCATTCCATGACACGTCCCGCGCGGAAATCCATATCCGCGTGGATGAACACATGGAGAGCATCTTTTCTCTCGGCGAAAACATGGTCTGCGCAGCGTCCTATGAATACTCCGCCGCCTTCATCCGCAAGCTTGCGCATAGTTTCGAACTGCGCCAGATAAAGATCCAGCACCAGTGGGCGCTGAAAGCTCGTTCCGAAACTGTTCATCCCCATTGCCAGTGAGTACAGAAAACTGTTGGTAGGTTTTTCGTCGTGCATCTCAAATACGGCTTCACTGTAGCCGCTTTTTTTTGCCGCCTCGATCAGGAGTTCCTTGTCGTAATACGGCAGGTTAAGCTCATTTGCCAGGCGTTTGCCGATCTCTCTTCCCCCGCTTCCAAGCTGTCTTCCTATTGTTATTATCTGCTTTTCTCTCATGGCGTCACCCCCTTTGTAAGCTCATTATACCACAAATAAAATGCTTGCCAAATAGCTTTTTTTGTTGTACTATACTAATAGTGTTTTGCGCAAAATCTATTTTTAAGGAGTATTCGACATGGCCAAGATACTTGTAGTTGATGATGCCGCTTTCATGCGTATGATGATCAAAGATATACTTACAAAGAACGGATACGAAGTTGCAGGCGAAGCTGAAAACGGAGTAGTGGCAGTTTCAAAATATACAGAATTAAAACCCGATCTTGTACTTATGGATATCACGATGCCGGAGAAAGACGGTATACAGGCTCTTAAGGATATAAAGGCAAGTGACAGCAGTGCAAAGGTTATCATGTGTTCCGCAATGGGCCAGCAGGCGATGGTCATCGAGGCCATCCAGTCAGGAGCAAAGGACTTCATAGTAAAACCCTTCCAGGCAGACCGTGTTATAGAAGCAGTAAAGAAAGTTGTCGGATAATAAGAGTATTTAAAAGCCCCGCCGGACGGCGGGGCTCTTTTTGTTTATTTTCCTATACGCTCCATTATCTTTTCGGTCTCGTAATATATCCTCTCTTCGTCCATGGTCAGCACTCTTCCGCCCTCCACGGTCAGCTGCCCGTCAATGATCACACTGTCCACTTCCGTTCCGTTTGCCGAATAGGAAAGTGCAGCTATCGGATTATTGTTGGGCCACATCGAAGGTCTCTTAAGATCCATGATCACAAGATCCGCCTTCTTGCCTGCTTCTATCGATCCGCATACCTTATCCAGAGAAAGAGCCTTTGCGCCGTTTATCGTCGCCATCTTAAACGCTTCCTGTGCACTTACGCACTGGGGGCTTAAATGCGTTCCCTTGTGTATCAGGGTCAGCAGGCTCATCTCATGTATCAGGTTAAGCGAATTGTTGCTGGCCGCGCCATCGGTACCCAGGCAGATATTGATGCCCTTTTCCATCATCTCGGGCACGGGTGCAAAACCGTTTCCAAGCTTCATATTACTGGCAGGATTGGTAACCACACTGACGTTATGCTTCGCCAGTATGTCCATACCCTCTTCCTCCACCTGAACACAGTGTGCTGCGATACAAGGCACACCAAACAGTCCCGTGCGTTCTGCCAGTTCTATCGC
>JAILRI010000066.1 GCA_024698555.1 Lachnospiraceae bacterium | reverse complement strand
CGGCAGCACCTGGAACATCAGAAAGGACAGCATGGCCACACAGAATATGGTCAGCAGGAACGATACTATCTTACTTATATAAAAATTCATCCGCTATATGCCCTCCTTTCGTTTCGCTTCAGGCACTCGCAGTTCCGGCTTCGCCGGAGTCTGCTTGCCTTTCATTTCGTAAAAGTAAAGGGCGGGAAGTGCCCGCCCTTTTAGCATTGTATGCTCACTTGCGCAACAGGTCAAGCACAAGTTGCGCAGTTTATCAAAATTTAATTGTGAACCCGATTACTAATTCCAAATACACAAACGAAGTATAAAGATTCCGGTATAGACGATACCGCCGGCAAGGTCTATACTAAAATCTGTAATGGAGCACCTCTATAGGCGCAATCCACCTTATATCTTATAAAACTCAAGGAGAACTCCGATGCCCGCTACACTGCTCTTGATCGATGACGATGAGGAAGTGCTTGAAATGAACGGTAAGTACCTCTCTACACAGGGATTCAACGTATATACCGCTCCAAATCCGCTGACCGGTCTCAAACTGGCAAAAACCAAAAAACCTGATCTGATCGTCCTCGATGTCATGATGCCCGGCATGGACGGTTATGAGCTATGTGAGAATATCCGGACCTTTTCAAATGTTCCGATCATTTTCCTTACTGGAAAGACATCCGAGGATGACCGTATCCGGGGGCTGGTAACAGGAGGCGACGATTATATCCTGAAGCCTTACAGTCTCAAAGAATTAAAGGCCCGTATAGACGCACTGCTGCGCAGGATGTCCGTCCTGTCGGCACCCAAAGCTGATAATAATGTACTGCGCAGTGGTGATCTGAAGATAGATCTCACTCTGCATAAAGCTTTTTTCATCGACACCGATCTTCAGCTTACCAACCGCGAGTTTGATGTGCTGATATACTTCTTCAATCATCCCAATCGTGTCATCACCTTTGAAGAATTGGGTAAAAGTATCTTCGGTGCCTATGAAGAACCCGACAGGCGCACCGTCATGGTAAATGTCAGCCGCCTGCGCAAAAAGATGAACGTGGATCCCTGCATTTACAACATGGTTGAAACGGTATGGTCACAGGGCTACAGATTCATTATGAGGAGATAATGATGAGCAAAGAATATAATTCACCCGATCTGGAATCCAAAACCGTCGAGGAGCTGACAGCGCAGCTGCTCGATGCGCATTCCAGGCTCAAAGCGCTGCAAAAAGAGCGTGAAATGATGCTCGCCAACATCTCTCATGACCTGAGAGCTCCCCTGACTGCCATCAGAAGTGCTGTGGATCTGGCACTCTCGGAAGACGCTACCTCTGCAGCGGATTACCGGAAAATCCTTTCGCTGATCGACCGGCGTACAGCTACACTAGAAGATCTGATCAACGATATGTATTATCTTTTCTGCGTTGAAGACACTTCCAACAATTTGAACATTATTCCGATCGATGCGTGCACATTTCTGGAAGAGTATTTCTACGATGCAGTGATCGATTCGAGATATGACTCTTTTGATATGCAGCTTGATGTTGCCGATGATCTGAAATGTACCATCGATATAGATCCGCAGAAGATGGCCAGAGTGCTGGACAATCTGATGACAAACGCTGCGAAGTACGCGCAAGGCTTTGTAAGCCCCTCAGAGGCCTCCGAAGCAGTTCAGACCAGGAATAACATACCAACGCCGTATATCCGCCTTGGAGCCCGTGTAATCGACTCTGAAGGCGATACATATCTGCAAATCTCCGTTACCGATAACGGCTGTGGGATATCACCGGAGGTACTGCCCAATATATTTACCAGAACATATACAGGTTCCATCGCACGCAGTCCCGGAAAAGCTTCCGGAAGCGGTCTGGGATTATCCATAGCAAAGGCGATTGTTGAGCGACACGACGGAAGTATAAGTGTTGAGAGCGAGGTTGGGAAAGGGACTGAATTCAGAGTAATGCTGCCGGTTAAGCGGGAGCAGTGAAACGGGGAAGAATAACATGACTCACATAGATCTTACAGGAAAAACCATATTGATAACAGGTTCAGCAGGTTTCATCGGTAGCAATCTTGTTATGGAGCTGATCAGAACGCAGCCGGATATCAGAGTGATCGGCATTGACAACATGAGCGACTACTATGATGTTCGCATCAAAGAATGGCGACAAAAAGAAATAGACAAGCTCGCCGAGGCGGCTCCCTGCATTAAATATACATTTATCAAATGCGACATCTCGGACAGTGCGGCTGTAGATGATATATTTGCCAAATACAGTCCCGATATCGTGGTCAATCTCGCGGCCCAGGCAGGCGTCCGCTACTCGATCGCCAACCCCGACGCCACTGTCAGCTCCAACATAATCGGTTTCTACAACATCCTCGAGGCCTGCCGCCACTCTTACGACAACGGACAAAAAGGTGTGGCGCATCTGGTTTACGCCTCTTCGTCTTCGATATACGGAGCAAATAAAAAAGTGCCTTACAGCACCGATGATAAGACAGACACCCCCGTATCCCTCTACGCGGCTACCAAAAAGAGCGACGAGCTCATGGCCCACGCGTACAGCAAGCTCTATAACATCCCCTCCACAGGGCTCAGATTCTTTACCGTGTACGGTCCCGCCGGCCGCCCCGATATGGCCTATTTCAGCTTCACAAATAAGCTCATAAAGGGCGATAAGATACAAATCTTCAACTATGGCAATTGCAGGCGCGATTTCACCTATGTGGATGATATAGTCGAAGGAGTAAAGCGCGTCATTCAGGGCGCCCCCGAGAAGTCTGTCGGTGAAGACGGTCTGCCTATACCGCCCTACGCTGTTTACAACATTGGCAATAACAGTCCTGAGAATCTCCTTGATTTTGTGGATATCCTCCAGCAGGAGCTGGTCCGCGCCGGCGTATTACCCGCAGATTATGATTTTGACGCACACAAAGAATTGGTTCCTATGCAGCCCGGCGACATCCCCGTTACGTTCGCTGATACATCCGCGCTGGAACGCGACTACGGTTTCAAGCCCGGCACGCCCCTTCGAGAAGGGCTCCGACGATTTGCCGAATGGTATAAAGAGTTTTATCAGTAATTCGCAAATTTCGCCACACAGGCGTACTGTGAGCCGTCCCCACCGGTCACATAATGCTTGCCAACCCGCGTCCAGGCATGGGCTATCGGCTTACCCTGTTCGTCCCTGCCCACACCCAGATACAGCGTGCAGGGAATATGCTTTTCCAGAAACAGTTTTCTCGCCGTAAGCGCACGCACCAGGCACAGGCTTTTCCAAGGCGTCCTGCTGCCTGAGCGGTTCACATGCTCATGAACTATACATACGTACCGAAACTGCTCGTCCGTAATAGCATCGTCCCCGTTAGGCGTCTCCTCGCCCAGAACCCCCCAGGATTTCTGGTAATTCTTGCGCGGAAGCGCAACAAGAAGAAACCGGTACCATGCGGTCAGGAACCAGATACGGATAGTGAGGAATTTGTGGGTGTTGTAGCGGAAGAAGTTCTTTACATCTACCATGAGGATCCACCATTATGCTTCAAATTGGGTCATAATATCAGTCACGATACAATAACCACTGACATTTTATCACCACGTGCCTGTATTCGCAATAAAAGGAGACGACCGAAGCCGTCTCGAAAAATCATACTTTTATAGCGCCTCAGCAAACAGAGGCATATGATCCCAAAAAACCAAATACTCAAGGGGTGGTAGGTGTGAAAGGTCCCTCAACCTCACCATCAATATTATCTTCAGTAGAGCCTGAGCCAAAACCCTCCAGTAATGCGCCCTTTGAATCTCTGTAGAAACCATCTGTACCTGTGTTGCTCTGACCCTGCTCGGTCATGTTCATTCCGATCGTCTCAAGAACGGGTGCTTCCCAAATCTTTTTCATATCAATATCCTCCCAAATTACTTCTGGCCGTCCGCTTCAGCAGCACCTGAAGCCCAGCCATAATACTTGTTGCCTGTCTCAGGATCAACATAAACGCCATCCTCAACAGTCTTAGTCTGTGAGCCGTACTTTGTTTCTTCTACTCCGAGTACCTCAACTTCGGGTTTATCCCACTTCTTCATTTTTCTTTCTCTCTATTCTTTTTCGTGCATGTTTAACAAAAATCCTTGATTCTATCAGGCTTGTTAAACGGTCTACGGGTTACATATATCTTCCAAAGTAGGTTTTTCTGGATATGAAGTGGCTTCAATGAGCCCGTTTCT
>JAILRI010000010.1 GCA_024698555.1 Lachnospiraceae bacterium | reverse complement strand
GGAATTGATCCTCTACACCCCGGATATTGATTATACTACTGTTTTGATAGTTTTTCAACAATTTGACCAAAAAAGACTAAAAAATCTGCTTATTTCAACACAATTTCAGACAATTAACAAGATGCGGTTATGCCGGTTACTTCATGTACCCAAACATCATTCAACCTTGAAAAAACGGGGCTTTTATGGTAGTCTTGAATAACAGATGCATATGAATATCATTGGAAAAGGGAATTTATGAAAACGACGGCACAAAGAAGCGGACTGCGATCGCTGATCGGTGACAGGAAATTTTATGCGATGGTCCTGGGGATCGCGGTACCGATGATGATCCAGAACGGTATCACCAATTTCGTGAACCTGCTGGACAATATCATGGTCGGACAGCTCGGAACGGAGCAGATGTCGGGGGTTGCGATAGTCAACCAGCTGACATTCGTATTTGCGCTCTGTCTGTTCGGAGCGATGTCGGGAGTAGGTATTTTCGGAGCTCAGTATTACGGACGCAGGGACTGGGAAGGAATGAGAAACACATTCCGGATCAAATATATTGTCTGCGTGACCATCAGCATCCTGTCGATCGTTATATTTCTGACGGCAGGAGAGACGCTTATAAATTATTATCTGCAGGGCGAGGGAGCGGAAGGCGATATTGCCGCAACCTTTGAGTTCGGCAGGAAATATATGATGATCATGCTATGGGGACTGGCACCTCAGACATTTTACGAACTCTATGCAAGCATGCAGAGAGAAATGGGGGACACCAAGATCCCGATGATTGCAGGTCTGGCTGCGGTATTAACCAATCTGGCGCTTAACTGGCTGCTGATATTCGGAGAACTCGGATTTCCGGCGCTTGGCGTGGAAGGAGCGGCATTGGCGACAGTCATTTCAAGATATGTCGAAATGCTGATCGTTATCGTCTGGACACATTGTCATCGCAATATATACGAATTTATCAAAGGCGCTTACAGAAGCCTGCGCGTGCCCGTTTCTCTTGTCAGGCAGGTTGCGGTCAAGGGATTGCCGCTCCTGGTCAATGAGACGGTCTGGTCCGCCGGAGTCGCGATGCTTACCCAATGCTATTCGATGCGCGGACTTGACGTGGTTGCCGGAAACAATATAGCATCCACGATCACCAATCTGTTCAATGTTGTGTATCTGTCGCTGGGATTCTCGGTAGGGATCGTGATCGGGCCGATGCTCGGCGCCGGAGACATGGAAGAAGCAAGGATCACCGCATACAGGATGATAGCGTTTTCCTTTGTAATGGCGCTGGCGGTAGGCGCAGTCGTATTTGCGACGGCACCGCTGTTCCCGCGGCTTTACAATACGACGGATGATGTAAAAAAGCTTGCTGCGGGGCTTATACGGATCGGGGCATGTTTCTCGCCGGCATTTGCATTCGAAAATGCATCATATTTTACGCTCCGTGCGGGCGGACGGACCGGTATCACCTTCCTGTTCGACAGTGCCTTCATGTGCGTGATATCCGTGCCGGTTGCATATGTGCTCTCGCGGTTTACGGGGCTTCCGATCCTACCCCTCTACACCTGCGTGAACCTGCTGAATTTGTTAAAATGCCTGATAGGGTTCATACTTGTAAAGAAAGGCGTATGGATCAATAATATCGTAAATGAGATCGCTTAGATCTGAAATAATGGGAGGAGGTTAAAAATGGCAGAATTATGTATGAGGTTTCCCGAGGGCAAGGGCAAATGCCTGACTTTCAGTTATGACGATGGGGTGGTCAATGATCTGAGACTGGCGGAACTGTTCGAGAAAAAGGGGCTGAAATGTACATTTAATTTGAACAGCGGAACTTGGACGGATCGGGATTATGATGATTACAGGAGCGTTCACAGAAGGCTGACGCTTGAGAAGGCGAAAGCGCTGTATACAAAGGATTGCTTCGAGGTGGCTTCACATGCGGTAACTCATCCGCATCTTGAGAAGCTTCCGGCAGCAGTCTGCACTAAGGAGATCCTTGATGACGTTCTTGCGCATGAAAAGGCTTTCGGCGGTACGATAAGGGGATTTGCGTATCCCTTCGGTACCTGGAACGATACCGCGATCAATTCGCTGAAAGCATGCGGGATCGTATATGCAAGAACCGTATGGTCGTCGCACAATTTTGAACTGCCGAAGGACTGGCTGGTACTGCGTCCTACCTGTCATCATGAGGAAGCCGAGCTTCCGAAACTGACAGAGCGATTCCTTGAAAAGGAAGGTCCGTGGCCCGATATAAAGCTGTTCTACGTATGGGGACACAGCTACGAATTCGATTTTCACAACAACTGGGAGATCATTGAGGACTTTACCGATAAGGTCTCGGGACGTGATGATATCTGGTATGCGACCAATATCGAGATTTATGATTATGTGAAAGCATATGAAAACCTTATATTCAACGCGACCCTCACGGAAGTAACCAACTTGTCTTCGCTTGATGTATGGTTTGTGCTTGAAGGCAAAGAGATATGCGTGGGAGCCGGGAAGACGGTGAAACTGTAAATCTAAACTGATAGGGAAAGGTACAGGTTAAAATATGAGATATTGTATATATGACGGCGATGACAGGATCGAGTTCGTGCTGGACACTGCGGCATCCAAAGGTATTGAAAGAGTAGCGGGTAAGGTTGCCGGGGATTTTGAACGTGTAACCGGTAAAAAGCCTGCGATCTTGCGGGCCGGGAACATTACCGGACTTGCCTCCGAGGACAATCCGGACCATAAGTCGATCATAATGTTCGACATCAGCGAAGGCGGCTTCGCGGAGCAGTATGCTGCAACTGCCGGAAACAGCAGCGATAACGCGGATAAAGAAGGTAAAACTGATATCGGCTCTGTAATCGCCTCCCTGAAGGGCAAACGGGAGTGTTTTGCATTCGCGGAAGCCGGTGACAATCTGGTGATCGCCGGCAGCGACAGATTGGGCACGATCTACGGAATGTTCGAACTGTCAAGGATCATGGGCGTTTCGCCGCTAACTTACTGGGCCGATGCCGCCGTTGAAAAGAAGGAGCGGGTCGAGCTGCCATGGGAGCTTCCTTTTGTTTCCAAAGAGCCGAGTGTTAAGTTCAGAGGCTTCTTCATAAATGATGAATGGCCCTGTTACGGCAACTGGACATTTGGCCATTTCGGCGGCTTCACGGCCGAAATGTACGATCATGTATTTGAATTCCTGCTTAGGATGAAGGGCAATTATCTCTGGCCTGCGATGTGGTCTTCAAGCTTCGCATGGGACGGGCCGGGGCTTGCTTCGTATGAACTTGCGGATGAGTACGGCATTTTCATAGGTAATTCGCATCATGAGCCCTGTCTGCGTGCCGGTGAGGAATGGACCAAAGTTAACCGCGACGATCCTTCCTACGGCGGAGCATGGAGCGTTCTGACCAACTATGACGGAGTTGTGCGGTTCTGGCGCGAGTCGATGGAGGAGAGAGGCAGATTCAACAGCCTTGTGACCGTAGGAATGCGCGGCGAACGCGACAGCACGATCCTGGGTGAAAATGCGACTCTGGCCGACAATATCAATGTTGTAAAGACTGCGATCACGGCTCAGAAAGAGATCATTGCAGAGCAGGAAAAGAAGCTTGGCAAGACATTTCCGAAGATGCTCGCACTCTACAAGGAGGTTGAACCTTTCTATTTCGGAGACGAAACAACAGAAGGACTTTCGGAATGGGACGGACTCGATGACGTGATCCTGATGCTGTGCGAGGACAACCACAATTATACAAGGACCCTGGCCGATCCCGCTATTTCCAGGCATAAGGGCGGTCTCGGAATGTATTATCATGTGGATTACCACGGCGGGCCGGTAAGCTTCGAATGGCTCAATTCAACGCCGCTTTCGGTTATCTGGGAACAGATGACGCAGGCTTATGAGTTCGGAGTAAAGGATCTGTGGATCTTAAATGTCGGAGACGTTAAGTTTAACGAATTCCCGCTCACATATTTTATGGAGCTTGCTTATGATTTTGAAAAATGGGGAAGTTCCGCGCCGAATGTGACGGATGATTATACAAACGGCCTGCTGAAAGACTTCTTCGGAGGCAGGCTTGACAACAGGCAGGTCGCAAAGGCTGCCCGGATACTGACGGAAACTGTGCGTCTTGCGTCACTTCGCCGTCCCGAAGCACTCACTTCCGATACCTACGATCTGCATAACGGTGAGGCGTTCGGGATCCTTAAAAGAGTTGATATCCTTGAGGCTTCGGCAGAACAACTGTATGAGACAATAGAAGCCGCAGAGGGCATAAAGGGGAAGAGGACTGCGGGCAAGACCGGTACGGGCAAGGATATTTCCGTGATGGATGCCGATAATTCGGCACTTGCCGCCTATTACAGCCTGATCTATTTCCCTGCGAAGGCGATGATCAACCATATCAGGCTCAATATTTTCGCGGGACTCAATCATATGTATGCCCGCGAGAACCGCAAGGCGGCCAATATTTACGCGGATAAGGTCGAAGAATGTATACGCGGAAACCGTGAGCTGAACGCCGAATTTGCGACCTTCAGGGGCGGCAAATGGAAAGGCATGGAGCTTGAGGCTCACATCGGATTTACGAAGTGGAACGATGACGGGTACAGATATCCCGTTCTGGCGCGTGTTATCCCTGTTGACAAGCCGCGCCTCCAGATAATGAGCCCTTACAGCGAAGTGATCTACGATAAAACATATTTCGGACCGATGAGGATCGTGGTCAATGACTTCCTTTATCCGGGCAATACGGAAATTACACTGACTCTGTGCAATGTCGGTACCGGTGAAGTAGGTGCGAAGGTGAGCCTTCCCGACTGTGACTGGCTGAAGATCGAACCTGAAGGCAACGGCATGAAACCGGTACAGGATGAAAAGGCAATAGAAGGAAATATCGGCTCCGAACAGGACATCAGACTTGTATTTGACAGGGCGAAATTTGAGGCGGAG
>JAILRI010000264.1 GCA_024698555.1 Lachnospiraceae bacterium | reverse complement strand
AATCCCTGATAGTCGAATTCTATAATCCTACTTTCATGAATGGCCACACCGATATCCCACATAGTCTGCAAGAATACTTTGCCGTGTTTAGGTTGAATATAATGAAATTGCTCATTAGAAATTAGATCCCGTACAATCTTTCTGTTGTCAAGTGGAACACAGCATTCTATCAGCTTTCGCAGGATATCATCCATTTCATTTTTAGTAAGCGATCGGCTATCTAAAAGGATCTTGCATATAGCAAGTATTTCGGGATTGGTCAGTTTCACGTCATAGATGCGTTCCAGACGGTAGCCTTTGCGAACACGGTCATAAATAACGGAATTAATAACACCGCCGTCATCAGCTTCATCCAGATAGTTCCGGATGTTGTCAATATCGCGCTGTATGCTGCGCTCAGCCACGTGGTATCTCACGGCTTCCTCTGCCTTGTTGATCAGCCCGCCATTGATCAGCCTCGTGTATATGCCCAGCACGCGGTTTGTCTTTTCTATATTGTCACTTTCGCCGTTAAATCCCGCTTTTTTGTTATCTGCCATATCGGTACCCCATCATATGCCATCTCTTGTACATTCTGTTAATTTCGGCGGAATATTATGTATATTCTAATATTATACCTTGATTTCCGTCATTTTTCAATACATTTTTACAGTTATGGCATCCGGCCATATTCCGACCGGATGCCATGCTTCATGCCCCCTAAAAGGTCTTACCAATCCTCGTCATCCTCATCGTCTTCATAATCTTCATCATATTCCTTATAATTCTTCCAGCTGATTTCACAGGTATCTTCGAGCCCTGAGGAGGATCTTACAGTGATCGTTGCGCTCTCCTCAGTCAGAAGCCTGGCGTAATAGTCTGTATCGTTCATGTTTCCCGCATCATATTCAGTAACTGACCATACCTCAACCAGCTTCTCGTCATATTCGAACCAGATTTTCTCGGGAGACTCCGCGGGCTTTTTCTTAAGAGAAATAAGCACAGAATCATCATACGTATAGTCTATGGTGTATTTTGATTTCTTGAAAGATAAGCTCTTCAGCGGCTTATACACCACCAGCTCGACATTAGCCCATAATTTATCGGCATAGTCATAAATTTTCATACGATCATATCCGGTACGAAGAACCTTTACGGCTACCTTGCCCTCCTCACTCTCACTGTACGCCTCACTTACCGCCGGCTTGCTGTCTTCCGGCTCGAGTGAGATAAACAAGCTTGCGTCCTTTGGCTTGGTATCAACCGGTATCTGGAATATCTTGTCCTTATACTCATCGTAATTGATATATATGACTTCATCCACCTTTAAGCTCTTGATCGGCTTTTTGACCCATATAGTAAATGTAGTCTCATTTCCGCTGATCGATGCCTTGGCCGTGACAGTTGCGACACCGTAGCCTACCGCCTTGATCACGCCGTTTTTGTTTACTTTTACAACGCTCGTATCACTTGACGACCATTTCAGTTTGTTATACTTTCCGGTGTAAAAGAAGTAACTCGGAGTAAATTTGTCACCTTTTGTCACATAATACTCTTTCTCGTCTTCAGAAACATCTATAAACGCCTTCAGATCTTTTTGATAATCCTGCAATTCGGTCTTTTTCTTATTAATCGACTTTTCATACTCCTCGACCTGTTTTGAATATTTATCCGAGATCTTTACCGCCTTGCACTCCGCGCAGGTGATGTTGTTCCAGGTCCTGTAATTACCGGTTTTCTTGACATAACCAAATGCCTGTATGAGTATATTGGTCATGTTCTGCGAATCTTTGATCCACAGATACTCCATCCCCAGATTATTTACAATAAACGGATCCGTGTTAAGAAGATCGCCCCAGACATAAGTGTATCCGTTTTTAAGCTTTTCATCCTCTTTCTTCGCGGTGTCCCGCTTCTTCTCAAGATCAGCTATCTCCTTTTCAATACTCTTGATCTCTTTCTCGATATCAGCCTTAGTCATGGTCTTGGCCTCAACCCTGATCCCGGACACCACGCCGGAAACCACAAGGCACATAACTGCCAGCGCAAACATCCTGAATACCCATGCTGCAATCCCGTACCTGCGGTTGTCAGCCCTGCAGTCGTTGTTCTTAGTACACATCATTTTCTTTTTCATAAGCAATTCCTCACTTTCTGTTGATGACTTTTGATGACTGTATTTTATCAAACGGGATGGACACATATTGACTATAAAAAAAATTTTTTCATAAACAAAGGCAGCTGACATTTTCGATCAGCTGCCTGTTCGGAGAATGCAATATTCCCCATCGGCCATTGCCTCCAATTCCTTCATGGTCTTTACAACTAATAAAACATAATGAATGTTGCGCAAACGTTAACTGAAAGTGCAGATGCAACGGCTTATTGGAGAAAAATGAAACAACGCATA
>JAILRI010000246.1 GCA_024698555.1 Lachnospiraceae bacterium | reverse complement strand
CGCTCTCTCTTATCGCAAAATCAAACAAAGCCGCCGGAATCTGACCGGCGGCCCTGGTGTCACATCTCTTAAATTCTATTCCTCTATCTGCAGCTTCATTGCGGCAAACAGCATAAACGCTGCCTCGCCGCGTGTAAGTCCCTCTGCGGGTTTAAAGGTCTCCCCGGTCTTTACATCGATCAGCCCCAGAGCGCCCGCGAGAGCCACATACCCCTCATAGCCTTCAGAAATCTTATCCGAATCCTGATATGTACCCTTGTAAATATCCAGTTCAGCGATCTTCTTAAGTCCCAGCATGGTAACGATCTCTTTCGCCGCGTTCTGCCTGTCAAGCTTTGTATCGCCTTCAAGCCCGGTTTCCTCGCTTACGCCATACCTTCCCAGAAGCTTTGCCAGCTCGGCAAATTCCGATTTTGTGATCACATCGTCAGGTCTGAATTTGCTTCCTGCCACGCCCATACCCATACCGGCGAGCAACGTGATCTCGCGCTCGTACTTTGTTCCGGCGATATCATCATACGAATACGAATTGTTGACCGGAACATATTCCTGACCGCTATAGTTCAGCTGTTTGCCGCTAAAGGCATCCACATAGTTCGGGAAGATGTTGGTGCTGTATACCAGTCTTACCGAATTGCTTCTTCTGTAGATTCCCTGTTCATCCTTGTCATTGTCGGTAACGATCTCATAAACCAGATTGAAGCCGTCATAAGACATATACGCGTCAAACGCCTTTTCCTCGCCTATCACCTTCTTCGGATTGGGCAGCTCGGCATCGGTCCAGTTCGAGTAATAGTTGAATATCTTGCCTGTTATACGATCCACACTTCCGTTTATGCCGTTTGCATAGAAGGGGATATCCTTGTAATAGCGGGTATAGTTAAAGGAATACCCTGCATAAGTATACTTATTGCTAACATAGTCATACCTGATCGCCTCGGTAGGATTGGAAGAAGCAAGCTTCACGCCCGCGAACTTGTCGGGATCGGTCGCCTTTGCAAACGCTTCGAAGATCTTCTTGCAGTCCTTCTTTTTGTACTTAAGCTTAATGTTATCCGCCTCATCCTCATCGTAGTCATACAGCCCTTTCACGGAGGCGCTGAAGCTCACTATCCTGCCATCTTCAGCAGCAACCTTCGCATAAGCGTACGCTCTGTAGGAGTCTCCGTTTTCATAATCGGCGGGACGGGCATCTCTTAAGGAAACCGACCAGTAGTATTTATCATTATCGTTGGTCAGGTTTGCTGTAAAGGTGTTTAAGTTCTCGTCTATCAGCAGGGCGTCATTGTTCCGTATGAGAGCTATGGCCTCGTCGCGGGTGATGATATTATCCAGATCCTCTATCTTCGCGATCTCCGCCTCTGTGAGAGTTGCATTGAACGAAGCGCCGTTTGCGGCCTTTGCGTCGGCCGTATCCTCTTCCATCGCGGTCTCTTTATCATACCCGCGATCCCAGTAGGTGCGTTCCTGATAGATCTTACCGGTCTTGGCATTTACCGCCACATAAGTATCCGAAGGTATATAAGCCAGGAACACCTTTTCCTTCATGCCGGAATATCTGCCGGTATAGTAGCCGCCATTTTCCTCGGTCTCCCAGCCCAGCATGTACTGCAGCTCCATCTTGACCTGAGTACCTATCTTCTCCTTTGCGGCATCCTTTCCGATCAGGTTCTTGGCATTCGGGATCTTCACATCGTACAGCCAGTTGACGTTCGCGCTCACCAGCTCGCCTGTTTTATAGCTGACCGATAACTGTACGTAATTATCAGGCATCTGTATGCCGTTTTCCAGACGCACGAATGTATAGCTGTAGCTCGAATTGTAATAAGAGCAGTTGCTCCGGGTCTTTTCAACGTGTCCGGAAGCTTCCGGAGCTATCTTCGCAAGCCACTCCATAGCCTCGGGCAGCATCTCGTCAGCGGTTTTATCCGGTAAGGAACGCTTCGATTCGTTATTTCCCGAATAAACATTTGTCAAGCGGCCTTCCCCGTCGCAGCTTGCACCGATATACTTTGAGTAATCCTCGGTGTTCCAGTTAAAACTGTAATAGGCTTCCGACCCGTCCTCCCAGAAATCATAATTGAATTCGGTATACTCATCGCCTATCTCCAGCTTGTTCTTGACGATCAGGATCACCTTGCTCATCTCGTCCTGATCAAGACCAGATCCTGCCGCCAGCGCGGCCTTTTCGGGAACCGCGAAGCACCCGATCCCCAGTGCCGCAGTCAGCACCAGAGCCAATAACTTTTTGAATTTCATAACGAACCTCCGTATTAATGATGTAAAGGACAGACATTATCTGCCGCCCGCCTTATGCTGCCGCCTCCGGAATACAGTTAAATGCCATTGTTCCGGCGGCTTCTGACTATTTGACGACGTTTCTCTCTATCAGGTTCCATATATAAAAAAATTTTTTGTTACCATTCACGTTTTTTTAATCCATAAACCACATCGGGAACCGGCAAACCGGTCCCGATGTGCAGGCCGTAAAAATAGCTGTCAGTGTATGAATTCAAAACTCTTCAGGCTGCATCCGCCATTTCCGACGAACCTCAGATACAGTGCTTTCACTCCGCTCACGGGCGCAAATTCTATCACTCTGTCTGTCCAGATATTCGAATTTTCTATATTAGCTGAGCCTAAGGCTTCACCGTCCCATGTAAGCGCAGCTTCCACCTTGCCGTTAAAGTATCCGCGGGTCTTAACTTTAAGTCCCTTTACATCCTTCAGATCGAAATACTTATATCCGATGACCGTTCCGCCCGAGATTCCCTTTATGTAGCCTAAGTTCATCTCGCCGTCGCCGCCCTCCTGCTTTACGCAGGGAGCGCCGGGCTCCACATACATTGCATGCTTATCGGTAAATATATTGCAGGCAATATAAGCGGGATACTCGCCGTAGTCTGACAGCGGTCCGCCATTTAAACCGCAGGAGGTAAGCTCTGCCTGTATCGCCCTGCCGGATGCGTCAAAATCAAGCTTCTCGGCACATACCTGTCTGGAGAACCATGTATTGTTGGTATGTCTGTGATAGAAAATATACCAGCTTCCGTTTATTTCCACCATGCTGCCGTGGTTATTGGCGCCATAGGCCATGCACATATCTGCAGGCTTGTAGGAATCTATGCCCTTATCGCAGTTGCTGATGAGCACGCCGCCGTATTCAAAGGGTCCCTCGGGCTTGTCAGCGGTCGTGTAGCACAGCTCGTGCATCACTTCGGAGGAGTAGATAAAGAAATACTTTCCGTCTTTCTTACGGATCGAAGGCGCCTCGAAGAACGCGTGCCCCTCAAAAGCGGTTCCTTCACTGTAGCAGCTGCCCGGAACCACGATCTGCGGTGCTTTCTTTACAGTCAGCATATCCGGTCCAAGCACGGTAAACATCGAGCCGTGACGGGACTTGTCACCCCTTCCGCAGAATCCTGTATAAAGATAGGTTTCATCGCCTTCGGTCAGTACTCCGGGGTCAAACTGCGGTTCATCGCCTTCCCTCTCTCCTAACTTCGTACCGTCCTCATAATGCACATAGCCGTAGAATTCATACTTTCCCGCGGGCGTATCGCATACAGCGACTGAAACCACGCTCACCTTGTCAAGCACATAGTACAGGTAGTATCTTCCGTCAGGCCCCACTGTTACATCGGGAGCGTACAGGCACATATGTCCGTCCGGATTGAGAGGATCGGCGGTCTTCGGATAGATCACGCCTTCATATTTCCAGTTGCCGAGGTCGTGGATCGAAGCCGACCAGCATACATAATCCCCCAGGCAAAAGGTCTCGCCGTCATAAATATCATGTGATCCGTAAACATACACACGGTCTCCAAATACGTAAGGTTCTCCGTCCGGTACATATTCCCAGCTGGGCAGATACGGGTTTACGGCCTGCTTCTTTCCGGTCAGCCAGTTCCTGATGCCGCCTTCTATGCCGGGGGTAGCGCCTCTGCCGTCAAAATCCATCTCGGCTTTGGTTTCCTTTGTATATTCCGTCCACTTCGGAAGGTCGTTTCCGTCCCAGCCCCTGCCGTTGGGGTCTCCGGTCTTGATAAAATTGGCAAAATAGTCGCACATCTTCTGCGCCAGCATATAGTGCCTGCCCTTGAAAGGCCGCCAGCAGGAGGAAAGAGACTCAAAGAAGAACCACAGATCCGATGAATGGAATACGCCGGGCTTATCCCATCCGGGCATATCGGGATCAAATCTGTAATAATAGAATTTCTTTCTGCTGCCTTTTTCCTGTGACTTTGTAAATGCGCTCTTCACCGATTTCTGTACGATATTCTCACCGTTCATGGAGAATTCATCCCCGGTGTTGCCGGAGATCACAGGAACATCCGCGCATTCCCCGTTTATAAAGCGGGTCATGGGATCTCCCAGACTGAACTTACCATCGGTGATAGGGAACATACGCTGGTTTTTCTGCACGAATTCACTGTATTTTGACCGTATTTCCTCTGAGCTTATCTTCCTGGCCTCTGCCAGACTCTTTACTCCCAGCACTTCAAAGAAAGCCTTGCCTTTTTCTTCGGCCTCCGCAAGCGATATAGGCCTGAACAGGTCGTTCTTGTCCTCAGGGTTGTAGATCATGCCTGATAGTATGACCGCGCCCTTTATGATCTTATAGTTCTCAGGACAGGTCAGCTGATACATTACGCTTGAACCGCCTGCTGACTGACCTGCAATGGTGATCTTTTCAGGATCTCCGCCAAATGCCTCGATATTGCGGTATACCCAGTGCAATCCCGCCTTCTGGTCCAGAGAGCCGAAATCTGCGGGAGCTTCAGGGTTCTCGGCAGTGATCTCGGGATGAGCCATAAAGCCGAAGGACTGCAGCCTGTATGCGACGCTTACCACTACCACGCCGCGCGAAGCCAGATGCTCGCCGTTAAATTCCATCTCCGCGGTGTATCCCCACTGATAGCCGCCTCCAAAGTACCACACCAGTACCGGCAGCTTCTCATCTGCCGCGTTCGCGGGTGTCCAGATATTTAAGTACAGGCAGTCCTCTGACATCGGAATGTATTTATCCACATGCCAGTCCCTGCAGTACACATCATCCCCGTACCCGGGTGTATCCTGGAACGGGATCGGCGCAAATTCCTTTGCGTCATACACGCCCTCCCAGTCTGCGGCAGGCTGCGGAGCCCTCCACCTGTTTTCCCCCACCGGAGGTGCGGCAAAAGGTATCCCCTTATACACCGTGATCCTCGCGTTGTTTCCTGCGTAACCCTTGACTTTTCCGTTTTCTACTACTGTCTCCCGTAACATAAGTAAACCCCTTTCATGTTTATGTATTTATAGTAAACAATCTTTTGCTGCTCACTTTATTTCTATACTCTTTCTGCCCCAGACCGTCCCAAAAACAATCATCCGATCGCTTTCATGATCTTATCAAAATTAATTTCCAGCTCATCATACAGTCCTGACTTAACAACACTGTCCAGGCCATACCCTGTCATAGTCTCATGTTCAAAATCATACACCATAAGCCGGCCGCTGTCGATATCCACGATCCAGTATTCCCTGACCCCGGCTTTCTCGTAGGCGAACAGCTTGCGCATATAGTCCATCTGCTGTGAACTCGGCGAAACTATCTCTATCACCCAGTCCGGAGCGCCATGACATCCCTTATCATCGAGCCTGGCAGGATCGCATACCACCAGAACATCAGGTTCTACGTAATTTTTTTCATCATTGAAAAGATATACCGCGAAGGGCGCGACATTGACTTCGCACGGGCCGCCATCATATTTATTTTCCAATGCTTCCATATTTTCACCTAACCCTGTAAGTTTCTACTCATTCACGCCCTTATTCTCTACTATAAACCTAGCATTTTAGCATGGATGTGTCAAGTGTCAACTCATAATCGTCTTTTCGTGTTACAATGAACGTTCTCTTATTTTTTGTGAACAACATTTTAATTTTGTGGTTTTTGCTTGCTTTATTCTTTATTTTGTTATATAATAACAGAAAATCCCGGGATATTAGGGTTCGATTTATGCAGATTTACCTTAGTCCTTGATATCACAGGTATTCTTATATCATCACCGGAAAGGAGATATTTATGGCTGCTTCCAAAAAAACTTCAAATGCAAAACTCAATATGCGCGTAACGCTTATTCTATTCGCGCTTATCCCACTGGTCGTCGCGTCAGTTGCTATTTCCCTTGTTTCGGTCATTAAGAGCCAATCCGAGATCGAATCATATACTCATAATTCTCTGGTGCAGGTGATAGACGGTGTCGGTTCTTCTTTCGATACCATCATCTCAAAGAATGAAGATGCTCTTAAGTCGTACTCAAAAGCTCCTATTCTTACCCAGGCACTGCTCCATCCGGAAGATGAAGAGCTGCAGGCATCCGCGCAGCAGTTTACACTTGACTATTTCGGTTCCTTAAGCGGATGGGAAGGTCTTTATATCGCTGACTGGGATACCAAGGTTTACACCCATCCCAACGTTCCCGTTATAGGAATGGTACTGCGCAAGGATGATGCCCTGACTTCCCTTCGTAATTCCCTTACCGGTAAGAAGGACGGTGTATTCAATACCGGAATCATGGTAAGCCCCGCTTCCGGTCAGAATATCATGTCCATATATATCGCCATATATCATGACGGTCAGCCCATAGGCTTTGCCGGAGGCGCTTTCTATATATCAGGTATTGCAGAGAGCATTTCAGATGTATCTGATCTGGACTTAGACTCCGCATATATATACTTTGTTGATAAAAATGGTTTAATGCTTCACCACCCCGATCCCGAAAAGATTGGCGAACAGGTAGAGAACAGCGCCGTGACCGGCCTGGTTGAACGGATAGCCCAGGGCGAGCATCCGGAGACTGATCTTATTTCATATACTTATAATGGAGCAGAGAAATTCGCCGGCTACTATGTCGGAGTAAACGAAAGCTACATAGCAGTCCTTACTGCCGACTCTAAGGATGTACTCTCCGGTATAAACAGTATAAAACAGCTGGTGCTCATAATATGTTTGTCATGCATAATCATATTTGCCGTAATATCCCTGCTTGTCGCGGGCAGGATCACTGCTCCTTTGGTTGCAGTCGCGGACTCCCTCAGCAGATTCAGTACAGGCGATGTTACTGTAGAGTGCAATGCCACCTCGATCATCAAGGAGACCGTCAGCATACTTAATTCGTTCGATAATCTACGCGGGGCTCTTTCAGATGCTGTCCGTAAGGTGCGTGATTCGGCCGACACACTCAACAGCTCTATCGTAAACGTGGATGAAATGACCGGAAACAACGCGGATTCCATCTCCCAGATCAATACAGCCATCAATGATGTGGCAGAAACTTCCCAAAGCGTAGCTTCCAACTCACAGATCATCGCTGAAAGATCGGTCAATCTCGGAGACGAGATCGAACAGCTCAACAGCAATGTTCAGAAGCTTCATGAAGCATCACAGACGATCAACAATGCCAATAATGACGCCACGGCTTCCATGAATTCGGTATATTCAAGAGCTACCGAATCTGTTGAGGCCATGAAGGAGATCACCGATAAGATCAATGGAACAAACGCCGCGATCGAAGAAATAAACACCGCGCTTCAGGCGATCGAGTCCATTGCCGCCCAGACCAATCTGCTTTCGCTCAACGCCTCCATAGAGGCTGCCCGTGCCGGCGAGGCAGGCCGCGGCTTTGCCGTTGTAGCTGACGAGATCAGAAGTCTTGCTGACTCCTCCGCCAATTCCGCAAAGGAGATCAAACAGATCATCCAGAACGTTACCGTACTTTCCGGCGAAACAGTTAATGTTTCAAATCGCGTTTCGGAAGTAATAAACAGGGAAAAGACAGATATCGAAAATGCCCAGGATAAGTTCAGGTTATTGTCCGAATCAGTTGAAACCTCTATGAACGAGATCGAAACGATCAGACATATGGCCGAAGAACTGAACACGATCAAAGCAGAACTTAACAGCGCAACCTCTGACCTCGGAGCCATTTCCGAAGAGCTCGGCGCTTCCGCGGAAGAAGTTGCGGCATCCTGCCATACCGTGATGACCGGCTGCGCGGATACCCAGCAGTCCACCAAGGAAATGCGCGGTGTAAATGAAGCTATGAGCGAAGCAATCTCATTCTTCAAGCTGTAATCATTCAGATCCTTCTGCCGGGTAAACCTGTATGGTCATCCGGCAAAGGGGCTGCCGCATTGTGCGGCAGCCCCTTTTTCATACTCTCAGTATTCTTTTTTCTCACGACTTCGAAGGCATCATGCTGATTATTGCTGAAGCAAAATTGGAGAGAGGCATCGTCTGAAGCACTATACGTCCGGGCCCGGAAACTACTGTATTGAACAGTCCCTCACCACCGAACAGTACATTTTTCACTCCCTTGACAGTCTGGGTCTCCATCTTGCAGCTTGCATCCATCATCGCAAGATAACCGGTATCAACGATCATCTGCTGCCCTGCGGCAAGTTCGTATTCCACAGCGCTTCCATCGATTTCTATAAACGCTGTGCCATGTCCGGAAAGACGCTGCATTATGAAGCCTTCACCGCCAAAAAATCCACTCGAAAGCTTCTTCTGGAAAAATACAGATAATTCAACACCCTCCTGAGCTGCCAGAAAGCCACTCTTCTGCACAACAATATCCTGACCGGGAGTTAACTCAAATGCGCGAATAGAACCGGGAAAACTCGACGCAAAAGCAATCAGTCCTTCTCCCTGTGCAGTATAGCGATTCTGAAACAACGACTCACCGGAGAACATCCTTCCGAGCATCTTGCCTGCCCCGCCTCCTACTGTTTCCATTTTCATGTTCGGGGTCATCCAGCTCATTGCTCCGGATTCGGATATCATTGATTCTCCGCTTTCAAGATTACAAACAACAACCGGCAACGGATCACCTTTAATTTCGTACTTCAAAAAACTCACCTCCTGATGTTTTATTTTGTACTTATGTTATACCACATATAAGTGTTATTGAAAACAGAAAAAGCGATTTTTTCCTAAAAAACCGTAAGTATCGCAAATATACTGTTTCTTTAAATCCCATGCCAAAAAGAGTTGATGCGCCTGTGGTCAGAAAAATGCGGGACACAAAATAGATGATACCATACCGCTTAAAGTACAGCCTGCGCGCCTTCCGGTATGGGACAAGCATAACCGTCTTTAGTCCTGTCTTCAAATTCTTCACGGCATTTTCTGATCAGCTCTTCATTTTCAAAAAGATCTATGGCCGTCGCCGCGAGTACCTTGCCCGCATGAAGCGCAGCTTTATATCCTATGGATGAGCCCGCGCAGGATACGTTCTGCGGGCTGTGGCCGGGACAGCCGTTGGGCCATGATGCCACATGTATCTGCAGCGTCGGACAGTTATAGCTTACGTCTCCCACATCGGTGGAGGCAGGCGTGTAGGCGTCTCCGGTATAGTGCGGAAGGAGAAAATCATTCATATAGGTTCCATTTTCACTTCTAAGTTTTTCCGCATTTCGGGCATATGCCTCATCAAATTCCGAGCCTATGCCCGGAGCCTTTTCTCTTGAGTCATACGTAAGCGCGAGCTTCTTCGCCTTTTCAAGCTCTTCCGAAGTATGCGCCGGGACTCCGAGCTCTTCAAAATTCCTGTAGGCTATATCCTCCAGAACATGATTGGTTACGGTATCGGACATCCCGTCAATAAACTTTCTTTCAAATGAAGTATCCGTCATAATGGCTGCGCCTTCAGCGATCCTGTCCACACGTTCCTGCAGTTCCAGAGCCTCCTTCACATGATTGGAACGGACCATGTACAGAACCTGTGCTCTGCTCTGAACCACATTGGGACTGACTCCGCCGGCATCGGTTATGGCATAGTGGACTCTTGCCTTTGAGCTCATGTGTTCCCGCAGGAACTGGACGCCGATGTTCATCAGCTCCACCGCGTCCAGTGCGCTCCTTCCCTTGTCAGGAGCGGCAGAAGCATGGGATGACACCCCGTTGAAGGTATATTGAACCTGAATGCACGAATTGGACGAGCCTGTCACCACTTCGTTGCAATCGGCAGGATGCCAGGTAAGTGCCGCATCCAGCCCGTTCCATACACCATCCCGCGCCATAAACGCTTTTGAAGCGCACCCTTCCTCACCGGGACATCCGTAAAGTATAACCGTTCCCTTATGTCCGGATCGTTTCAGATATTCCTTTATTCCCAGAGCAGCAGCCAGCGCCCCTGCTCCGAGCAGGTTATGGCCGCAGCCGTGGGCGGTGGGTCTGTCCTGTGTTATTCCGGACAATGCGTCATATTCGGCCAGCAGACCTATCACAGGCTTTCCTGTGCCAAAAGAGGCAGAAAAAGCTGTAGCTATGCCGCAGATACCTTTTTCTACCTCAAATCCTTCTTCTTCCATGACCTTGCAGAAAAGATCGCAGGATCTGAACTCCTTAAGTGAGAGCTCAGCATAATCCCAGATCTTTTCCGCAACGTCACTGATCAGTTTTTCCTTATTCTCAATAGCGTTTACCGCTGTCTTTTTATGATCATTCATTCTTTCTTTTACGTGTTTACAAGAATCTTACAAGACTGTTTGCCAACAGCAGAACTATCATAGGACTTTACCCAAAAATTCCTGCAGCCTTGCATGCTTCGGATGTTCAAAAATATCAGCCGGAGAGCCCTGTTCCAGAAGCTTACCGTCAGCCATAAACAGAACCCGGTTGCCGACTTCTCTGGCAAAGCCCATCTCGTGTGTAACTACGACCATGGTCATTCCGCCTTTGGCCAGATCCTTCATTACATCCAGAACCTCGCCTACCATTTCGGGATCAAGAGCCGATGTCGGTTCGTCGAAAAGCATGACCTGGGGCTCCATCATTAGAGCACGTACAATGGCGATACGCTGTTTCTGACCACCGGAAAGCTGTATGGGATAGGCATCCGCCCTGTCCTCCAGACCTACTCTCGCCAGCAGCTCAAGCGCTTTCTTTTTGGCTTCCTCCTGAGTGACCTTCTTGACTTTCATGGGGGCAAGTATCATGTTTTCCATTACGGTCTTATGAGGGAACAGATTGAAGTGCTGAAATACCATTCCCATCTTCTGGCGATGAAGATCCATATCGACCTTCACCCATTTCCCATTTTCATCCTTAAACTTTTTCTTCGTGATATCGATATTGTCATAGATGATCGCGCCGCCTGTCGGCTCTTCCAGCAGATTAAGAGAGCGCAGGAAGGTTGATTTGCCGCTTCCGGACGGTCCGATGATGACCATCACGTCTCCCTTTTCAATATCTACCGTAACGCCGTCCAGCGCCTTGATAGCGCCGTTATTGTAGTGCTTCTCCAGTTCTGTCACCTGTATCAGCTTATCTCTTGTCTCCACGGCTCATCCTCCTTTCAAAATGCGCTATGAGCTTGCTGGTGGGGAAGCACAGGCAGAAATAGATCGCAGTTGCTACCAGCAGCGGCTCAATGATAATGAAGGTTGCGCCTCTTACAGAGTTTACGGCAGACATGATATCCTGTACGCCGATAGTATAAGTGATAGCCGACTCTTTTATGATCACCACGAATTCATTGGCGATAGCCGGAAGGATATTCTTGATAGCCTGGGGAAGAACTATATACCGCATATTCTGAACAGAGCTCATTCCCAAAGACCTTGCCGCCTCGGTCTGTCCTATATCTATCGACTGGATGCCGGATCTTATGATCTCGCACAGATACGCGCCGGAATTCATTCCTAAGGCAATCACGCCCGGCAGGAATCTGTTGAATTTTATAAAGCCAAAAAAAGTAAACTGCGGCAGCTCGACTAAAGCGCCGAATACTCCGTAATAAACGATCGCCACCTGAACGATCACAGGTGTGGATCTGAGTATCTCCACATATGCTGTCGCAATGAAGTCCAACGGGTTAAATCTGCTCAATGCAGCCAGAAAACCTTTTTCCCTCTTATGCCCGTCCTTATCGATCCCTAAAAATGCAAACGGATACACTTTTGACATTCTGAAATTGGACAGGATAAGCGCCAGCACAAAGCCGATAGCCACCGTACAGAATGAAAGCAGTACGGTGACTACAAGTCCGTGCCAGAACAGGGTCGCATACGGAGCGATCTTTGAAAAATTATCAGCCTTGATAAAACTGTCCATGATTAATCCTCATGTCGCATTTTATTGATCCAGAAGTCCCTCGATGATATCGCCGCTGGCCTGTTCATTGGCTGTAGCTACGAACTCAGCCATCTTGCCGCTGTCGATAGCGCTCTTGATCGCCTCGTTAACAGCATTCTTTAAAGCTTCATTGCCCTTTGAAACACCGATCGCTGAGCCTTCTGCTCCATCATAGGGAACATCAAGTACTACACAGAGCTCGGGATAATTCTTGGCGTAGCTTTCAGCTACTGCCGTCTCGATATATGCGCCATCCAGCTTGCCGGAAATAACCTCGGCAACGATATCAGTCACCTTTGTAAGCTGGATAAGATCAGCATCAGGGCTGTTGGTCTGCGCCAGATCCACCTGGATCGAACCTGTCTGGGCACCGATCTCCAGTCCGGCAACATTGGTATCGGCAAGGCTCTTGAATTTATCTTTGTTGGCCTGAGTGCATACAAATGACTGTCCGCCCTCATAGTAAATATCCGTGAAATCCATGATCGATTCACGCTTAGGATCGGGTGAAAGGCCTGCAACGCCCAGATCGACTGCCTTTGTCTGAAGCTCCATGAGCACGCCGTCAAAATCTACGGGAATAACTTCAAGCTCAAGTCCAAGGTAATCCGCGATGTACTGAGCCAGCGCGATATCAAAGCCCGCAAGCTTCGGTGTTCCCGACGCGTCTACCGCATAAAACTCATAAGGCGCGAAATCAGGCGAAGTGGCTACTGTAAGCTTGCCGTCCGTAACAGTCTTGATGTTGGCCTTGGCATCAGCTTTCGTGTCTGCTTTTGTGTCATCCTTGCTCTTCGAGTCTTCAGTCTTCTGGTCCTGGGTCTCATTCCCCTTTGATGACGAGCTGCAGGCTGTAAGCGCAAAAAGCATCGTCATTACCATCAACAACGCAATCAGTTTCTTTTTCATAATCTTCTCTCTCCTCGAATAAATAATTTTTTGTCATTATAAATCGACCCTACCATCATAATACAATTGATTTCATATATCAATAGTCTATTTATCCGCACACACCGACGGGCATAGTGACGGCACTGTCACCAAAAACAGGCTCATAACGCAAAATACATTAATTTTCCGGAATTATATCTTTAAAACAGTTAATATGAGGATCATAAATAATTTGGGCTGTCGTATTTTCACACCATCCGTGTTTGTGAATGATCACATCGCATTCCCGGGCATCTTCGGGAGGAGAGGAGAAATTCCCGCTCAGGCTCAGGATAACATCAGCGTTTTCTTCAATTTGCCCGGCATTCCAAAAATCCATCTGCACAGGTTTGTAAACTCCCTTTTTCCAAGCTGACCTCTTGTGTTCCATGATCACAAGAATCGGACACCCCAGTTCTACAGCCAGCTGTTTTAGCATTCTAAAAATATTTTTGGTATCAAAGTGCCTATCGCAAATATGCATAAGGTTATCGATCAGTATAAGGTCGATTCCTTCACTTTCCTTAATCTTTTTTATCCGGCTGACCAACCCTTTGAAAGATCCTGTATGCGTATCGTCGATCCACAGTTTAGCCTTTTTCCAATTCTCGAAAGCCTTTTTTATCTTGTCACCATAATCTTCTTCCTCTTCCGGCGCATATTTATCAGGAAAAAATGCGCCATGATATTTAATATCCTGGCGGATCCTGACAATCTGCTTGACGGTATAATCCGCAGAGGCATCCATTGACACCAAATAGCAGCTCTTTCCGTCTTTCAGACAGACATTACTTACCAGTGAGCATGCAAATGCCCTTCCTATACGGGAGGAATCCATTGATCCCAGAACTATAAGCTGTCCCTTACGCATTCCTCCCATAAGATAGTCCAATGCAAGAAATCGGAATCTTATCCTTTCACCGGAATCCGGTTTAATCAATTCCTCCTGTATTCTGTCCAGCATATAATCATCCACTCTTTGCAGCATACTCTTATTCCTTTCCTCACGGAGCTGCCTGTTCCTCATACACTGCGAGCCCCCGCAGCAGTTCCTCTTTCACTTTTCCCCTAAGCTCCGCCGGTTCCAGCACCTCTACATCCGGAGCATAGTTCTAGTACATCGATCGCGAAATAACTGGACTAATGCGCCGAATGCTTGCCCGAGAGTACATGTCTGAAAACGCAGACGTAGCGGGCTACGGCGAGGCTTTCAGGCGTGTGCTATCGGGATAAGCAGGCAAGCATTCGGTC
>JAILRI010000071.1 GCA_024698555.1 Lachnospiraceae bacterium | reverse complement strand
TTTACTGCTCTGTTAATTACTCCTTTTTTAGCTTACGTCCAAACACATTTAATCGTTCTTTGGACGTTCATACACCTTCACGCACAGCCCGATGAGCTCCCATAGCTCTTTCTCGGAAAGCGTCGGGAATTCCTGTCTCATATCCAGATATATCCGGTCAAACGCGCCCTTGTCACGGGTCGTTTTAAATTCTTTGGCAGCTTTTACTGCCTCTGCTGCCATCAGTTCCAGTCTTATGCTCTCGTCCCACATGTAAAACCCTCTAAAAAAACGTACAAATTTGAGTAGGCGGCGGCAAGCCACCTCCTACTCGGTGCAATCGGACACCGAGAGCCGGCAAGCCGGCTCCTGTCGCAAGCTCGCGAACCTTTGGTTCGCGAGGTGTCCGTTCGCTCGGGGCAGTTCCCTGGAAGCAAGCTTCCGGAACTGCCCTCTCGCTTATCGCACAAACAAAAGCCCCGATACTCAAAGGTATCAGGGCATAACAGAAAAGTCGTATTTTACCGCATGAAACGGTCACAGGCGAAGTAAGTCGAACAGTTACTTTACCCCCTCAGGATACTTGGTGTCATAGTTTACGATATCATCAAGCAACAGAGGAATATTGGTTTCCATAACATCATCAGTAAACTGGCAGGTGCCTACGTTGTGGTGTCCGCCGCCGCCGTACTTAAGGCAGAGCTTACCCACATCAACGTTACTGGTCTTATTCAGGATGCTGTAGCCTACCGCGCAGGAGCACCCCTGACCGCCTTTGCCCGAAACTATCCAGACAGAAATATTCTGTTCGGGATACATGCTGTAGATAAGGAAACGATTGCCCGAATAAATGGGATCTACTCCGCGCAGATCGGAAATGATAACATCCTTTTCCACTCTCGTATGGGCACGAACCATCTCCTTAAACTTCTGATCCTGCTCTCTGTATACCTCGATCCTTTCCTTTACGTCGGGAAGGTTCAATATCTCATCGGTACTCATGGTACGGCATGCCTCCATCAGTACCTCCATCAGCTTATAATTCGGAATGGTAAAATTCCTCCAGCGTCCCAGACCGGTCCTCGGATCCATCAGAAAGCCCACAAGGATCCAACCTTCAGGATGCTGTATCTCATCTATGGTCAGGTTACCGGAGTCAACCTTATCCACACCGACCATCATATCGTCAAAATGAGAAAATCTGGCCTCTCCGCCATAGTACTCATAAATAATACGGGCGCAGGAGGGGGTGATGCGGCTTTCGCCTTTATACTTTCCCTCAAGCTGGTTGCGTTCAAATTCGCTGGAATGATGGTCAAACCACAGTCCGCATCCCTCAACAAAAGGAACGTTTGCCAGACAGTCATTCTCGGTGATCTCTATCAGACCGTCCTGAAGATCTTTGGGATGAACGAATTTCCAGGTATCAATGATACCTGCCTCAAGCAACAATGTTCCGCATGCAAGCCCGTCAAAATCTGAACGCGTGATCAATCTCATTGCCATAGCAAAAATAACCTCTCATTCGATAATCTAGAAATATGCGATGCCAAACGCACCGTAAATAATCTTACTACATCTTGGTCTGATTGACAAGATAAAAATGAATTTAGTGTCCTTTAAAGAAACTGTCCAACGTCTGCAGCAGCTTCTCACGTTCTATGGTCTTAAGCAGATAATTCTCAGGTTTAAGACCTACTACCTGCAGAACACTTTCTCTGTCATTCTTCCCGGTAAGGAAGAATACGGGAATATGTGCGGTTTCATGTTCCGATCTCAGCATCTCGAGCACCTGCGGGCCGCTGGTCACAGGCATTTCAAAATCCAGAAGGATCAGGTCCGCAGTATTGCTCCCAAGCCATTTGATAGCCTGTAAACCCGAATTGGCCATACTGACCTTATAAGTGCTTCTCAGCCAGTCCCGTATCACGCCCATATATGTCGGATCATCATCTACGATCAAAATATGCTTTCTGCTTTTTGCTGAAAAGCCATCACCGGCATATTTCTGCACAGCTGCGATAAAAGCGTCTGTCTGCAGCGGTCGTTCAAATCTTTCAAGGATGACCCCATTCGAAAAATGTGTGGCAAATACCGCCATATCAGTCTTTTCGCCTATAAGCATCAAACCCTTGCATGTTTCCAAAAGCTGATCCTGAAGATAGTGCAAAAAAACCGCATTGGGCTTTTCATCCGCGTCCATGTAATACACTGTCAGTTCAGCTCTGCCCAGCAAGGCAGAAACAGCATCGATCGACGGCTGACAAAAAAAAGCGTCAAATCCGGCATCTGTAAGTTTTTTCAATAGCGTTCTGATCAAAAAGCTTTCTTTCCCGCCTATGACCATGATCCCGGTCTTATCCGACATGGCACGTCCTCCCCGCGCGGTACATCGTTCGTGAACAATATCAGAAAACGATATACCAAGTCTATCATATGATAATCACAGTATAAAACATTTGTAAAAGATCGTTTGGAACATTATATGCCCACTTCTCCCATAATCTCATGATAACACAATCCGTTTTGTAAGGCAACATATAAAATGATTGATAAACTCTGATAAAAATGCTATACTGTCCGCGGAGGGAGTATGAAATGGACAGTATTGACGAGATCATAATGTCGGATTCATTTTCGACAGGAGAATTTGGACTGAAGCAGCTGCTGCAGGTGTGGCGGGATTACTACGATGAGATCTTTGAGGTAGACCTTTCCAACGGCAGTTACCGTACCATGATGAACAATGGCACTGCATACTGGCCTCAAAAGGGTTTTGTGGACATTGAAGTCATGACTCTGGCCGAACAGCGCGTACATCCCGATGACAAGGAAGCGTTCCGCAGCTTTTTCGATCTGGATCTGGTCCGTGATAATCTTCAAAAAGGCGTTTATGTCAGCAAGCTGAATTTTCGGATCAAATCCATGAATGATGAATATATCTGGGTTAAGATCAAGAACATGATCCCTACCAAGACTTTCGGCGAGCAGGCGCATATGTTTGCCTGTTTCCGGAAGGCTGACAAGGAAACCGACGAAACATTACGATACAGGCAGGAATTAAATGATGCTCTTGAAAATGAACGCAGCCAATGTGCCCAGAAAACAGCCCTTATCGACACCATCGCGTCAGAGATCAGATCACCCTTGAGCGGCATCATCGGAATGGCAGGTCTGGCAATGGATGACGCTTCAAAAAACTCTGAAGCTACAGCAGACAAACTGCTTAAGATAAAAGACGAAGCCAGAAGGCTCAGCCGGATACTGAACGGCGTGTTGAGAGCCAACCGCAACGAAGATGATGTTCCGGAATTTGAAACAGAGGATCATCCCGTCAATAATATTCAGTATATCTATGGGAGCGGTACAGATGTGCCTGTTTCCCAGGGTGAGTATGCGGAACTTGTTCCTGAGGATTTTGCGTTTTCACCGGATTATGTCGATGATCATGAAGAGTTTGAGCCTTCCCAATATGATTTTACAGGGAGGCGTATCCTGATCTGTGAAGCCAACAGCCTCAACCGCGAAGTTATGGCGCAGCAGCTTAAAAATGCCGGCGCAGAGGTTACAGATGTTGACAGCGGCAAGGCAGCCGTCATAGAATTTGTTTCCAAGCCTGCAGGCCACTACGATCTGGTACTGATGGGCATAGATACGGCTGAGATGGACGGCTATTCCGCAGTCCGCTGTATCCGCATCTGCGGCAAAGACGATGCCCGGGAAATACCTGTATTTGCGGCAACCAGTAAATACCTTGCAACCGATATAGCCAAAGCAGTTGACTGTGGTTTCGACGCGCTTTTTGCCAAACCGGTCGATTTCAGGGCGCTTTTCGACAGGATCAACCGGCAGTTTCTGAAGATATCTGATTAGTCTTAGAAAGAAAAATTTGCTTCCAAACACAAAAACCCTTGAAACGTTGTATTTTCAAGGGTTTTATGCTTAAAGCTGAGAATGGGACTTGAACCCACGACCTATTGATTACGAATCAATCGCTCTACCGACTGAGCTATCCCAGCATCTCTTGGTGTGGCAACCCATAACCAAGCACACCACGATATTGTACTTGTAAATCCGGTAAAAGTCAAGACGTAAATTTATCTTTCGATGATACCGGATAATTGATCGTTACTATTCACACCCCACCACCCCACCATTCGCAATCGAGAACCGCGTTGCGGTTCCTGTCGCGAGCCGCCTGCTTCGCAGGCTACTTGCTCATGAGGGGGGCGGGGTTACTGCTTCGCAGACCATGCTCAGCAGATAATTTCCCTTAAAAGCAAGCTTTTGGGAAATTATCCGCCGGCATGGCTGTGAATAGTAACAATTGATCAAATGATGCGACAGTTCCTTTGTCTATTTCAATAAATATCACTGCTGACAAACAAATAATCTTCAGCTTCTTGCCAACTTCTTTGACATCTCATAAAGGAACGGACTGGCCTTCTTCTGCTTACCGAGAGCCTCTTCAAAATCGTAATCGGTAAATTCACCGTTCGTAAATGCCACTATCCTATCCCGCGCTCCCATGTTTATAAGATCGACAGCCTTGCCTCCCATGGCCGAAGCGTATACACGATCCTGACAGGTAGGTCTTCCGCCGTTTTGCATAAGTCCCAAAACAGTTGCCCTGGTTTCAAGCCCTGTAGCAAAATCGATGTTTTTGGCCAGGGATGACGATTTGCCCACACTGTGGGCGTTTACGATCAGATGCAGTCTCTTGCCGAGCTTTTTCTTGCTGATGATCTCGCTTATGATGCGCTGTTCATCATGATCATAATATTCCTTTGTAAGGATTTCCTCAGCTCCCGTTGCGATACCGCACCACAGGGCGTTGTGACCCGAATCGGTTCCTGCTACTTCAATGATCGAACATCTCTCATGAGACTGTGAAGTATCCCTTACCTTGTCTATAGCCGACATCGCTGTATTGACAGCGGTATCGAAGCCTATGGTATACTCTGTACAGGCAACCTCCAGGTCTACAGTCGCCGGGATCCCGATCACATTTATGCCCCGTTTTATCAGATCTGCCCCGCCGTGCATAGTTCCTTCTCCGCCTATCACAATAAGCGCATCCAGTCCTAACTCCTTTATGGTTTCCACAGCTTTATCCATACCGGGCTCGGTCTTGAACTCCTGACTATGCGAGCCAAGCAGCAGAGTTCCGCCTTTTTGTATGGTTTCGGACATAGTGCTATTGGTCATTTCCTTGTAATCCTTCTCCATCAGTCCGGCAAATCCGCGCATAAAGCCAATAACCGTCATGTTGTAGTTAATAGCCGTTCTGACTACCGCCCTGATAGCGGCATTCATACCGGGAGCATCATCACCGCTGGTCAGCACTCCGATGGTCTTATGTCCCTGGGAAGACTCAGTGTTTTTGATCATTCCCTCCCTGAGCAAAAGTCTTCCTTCGCCCTTACGTGTCAGACGGCCGAGAATATCTACCAGGAAAGGATCGAGAGACTTTTTCATGGCCAGTGCCTCAGCCATATCAAAGTCAACGAACTCGCCGTTCTTATAGGCAACTACTCTTTGCGATCCGCCGTTATACAAGATGTCAACCGCCTTTGCTCCCATTGCCGAAGCAAACACCCTGTCCTTGCAGGTAGGACTGCCGCCTCGCTGCAGATATCCAAGTATGGTAGCCGTACAGGGCATGCCCGTCGCATACTCTATCCTCTTGGCCATTCCTTCCGAATCGCCGATTCCTTCAGCATTAACAATAATATAATGCTTTCTTCCGGATTTACGCTTGGTCTGAATATCCCCTATCAGCTTCTGTTCCTCATAGTTGTAAAGCTCAGTGGACAGCACGGCCTCCGCGCCGTTTGCTATACCGCACCAAAGAGCGATGTAGCCCGCGTGACGGCCCATTACTTCTATGATGGAACAGCGCTCCTGGGAAGTAGACGTATCCCGGATATTGTCAATGGCATTCATAGCGGTATTCACCGCAGTATCAAAGCCAATGGTATATTCTGTACAGGCGATGTCAAGGTCGATGGTTCCCGGTACCCCTACTACATTGATCCCACGCTCTGCCAGGGACTGACATCCTCTGAAGGAACCATCGCCGCCGATAACGACCAGCGCCTCTATACCGTTTTTACGGCAGTTTTCCGCTGCTTTGTCCTGTCCTTCCTTGGTGATCATCTCAGGGCACCTGGCAGTAAAGAGGAATGTTCCGCCCTTCTGTATGGTATCGGCTACACTTCTTGAGTCCAGTTCCACAAAATCTTCATCGATCAGACCTGAGAAACCGCGCTTTATGCCTACCACCTGCATGCCGTCAGCTATAGCGGTACGGACAACCGCCCTGATAGCGGCATTCATACCGGGAGCATCACCTCCGCTGGTAAGTACACCTATCCTCCTGACCGCAGGAGTCTTTCTGACAGTTTTCTTCTCTGTTGCTGTTTTTTCCTCAGCTTTGACCTTCTTCTCTTCCACAGGCTTTTTCGTAGTCTCAGCTTTCTTTTGCGCATCTTTATTCTCCGTAGTTTCCTTCTTGGGTCTAGCCATTTTCCTGCCTCCTCAGATAATAATATTCCTGTAAACAATTACCTTTTTCTCGTCTTCCATTCCACCGCTTTCGCGGTAACTTTTACATTATCGTTTCCGTACTTCGCTGCCAGATTCTCCAAAAGCCTGATATCCGAAGCATCCGTTGATTTGGACTGCGGAAGCGGCAGCATCTCTTTTTCTGCCGCGCAGTAAACGATCACGGCATCATTGCCGTCATAGCAGCTCAGCTCAACCATCAGATCATCACGCGCTTTCTCATAGCCCGCCTTATCCGCAAACTGTATCCAGAGCTTCAGGGGTATCTGTGACATATCTGCCATTTCTTCGAAAATAAGCTTGCTCCCCCGCTCCTCGTCAAGACTTACCCTGCCTTTGATCAGTACACGCCTGTCTTCCTCAAATTCACCGCGGTATTTATCAAAATCTCTTGCGAACACTATTACTTCCACAGTGCCACACATATCCTCCACGTTTAAGAAAGCCATAACCGTGTTGGATTTTGTAGTCTTAAGTGTCTTACCTGTGATTATTCCGCCTATTACCACATTCTGCTGATCCTTCAGTCCCGAAGCGTGTTCTTCCGACATGAGCAGCGTCCCATCGCCTTCCTCATCCGGATCGGCTCCCGACGCAAAGTCAAGTGAAGTCGCAGTCACATTCTTTTCCAGAATATGCTTATAAGCGTCCAGCGGATGTCCGCTGATATAAATTCCCAGTGTTTCCTTTTCAAACAGAAGGATGTCTTCCATCCTGAACTCTTCTATCTCCGGAGGAAAGATCTCTTCTGATTTTGCCTTTTCGCTGTCATCGGCCAGATCAAAAAGGCTGATCTGTCCCTCCACGACGGTCTTTCTCTCTTTGGCGGAATTATCCATGAGCGATGAGTATACCATCATTTTCTGTCTGCGATTCCCGGGAAGCGTATCAAAAGCCCCCGCCTTTATCAGGCTCTCGACTACACGCTTATTAACCCCTTTTGAACTCATCCTGACAATAAAATCCTTAAGTCCCTTAAAGGGTCCGCTTTCCTGTCTCTCATGCTCGATCTCGACCACTACCGCATTGCCGACACCCTTAATAGCGCTGAGTGAGTACATGATACTGTGCGGTCCCGCTGCCGAAAAATCGGCTCCGCCCTTATTGACATCCGGAGGGATCAGATCTATGCCCATCTTTCGGCATTTGAAAATGTACTGTGCTACTTTGCCGCTCTGTTCGATCACAGATGTCATCAGCGCGGCCATAAACTCAACCGGATAATATGTCTTCAGAAAAGCCGTCTGATATCCCACTACAGCGTAGCATGCAGCATGTGCCTTATTGAACGCATAGGACGCGAACTTGTCCATTTCGTCAAAAATCTTATTGGCGGTCTGCTCCGAAATCCCGCGTGCTGCGCATCCTCCGACTCCCTCTTCCTCACTTCCGTAAACAAAATTGTGCCGTTCCCTGGCCATTACATCCGCTTTTTTCTTCGACATGGCACGTCTGACCAGATCACTTCGTCCATAGCTGTAGCCTGCCAGATCCCTTACGATCTGCATGACCTGTTCCTGATATACGATACATCCATAGGTGGGCTCGAGTATCGGGCGGAGTTCTTCACAGTCATATGTGACCGAATCCTTATTCTGTTTGCCTGCCAGATATTTCGGAATGAAATCCATGGGCCCCGGACGGTAAAGAGCTATTCCTGCGGTGATCTCTTCAATACTTGAAGGCTTTAATTCCTTCATAAATCCGGTCATGCCTGACGATTCCAGCTGGAATACCCCGGCAGTCTGTCCCGATGCTATCAGGTCAAATACTTTTTTGTCGTTGTAATCGATCTTGGAAATGTTTAGCTCCGGATCCTTTCCGGATTTCCTTACCGCCTTTACGGTATCGTCTATAACTGTCAGTGTCCGCAAACCCAGAAAATCCATTTTCAGAAGTCCCAGCTCCTCGATGGTAGTCATAGTATACTGGGTAGTAACGTAATCATCCGCCGATTTCGATAAAGGAACAAAATCATCAACAGGAGCCGGTGCGATAACCACGCCGGCCGCATGTTTCGATGTATGTCTCGGTAGCCCCTCCAGACGCTTTGACATCTCGATCAGATAATGAATATCGCTTTCATTTTCATAAGCCGTCTTAAGATCGGGATTGGAATCAAGGGCTTTTGACAGTGTCATCCCCAGTTCCATCGGGATCATCTTCGCTATGCGGTCCGCCTGGGCATAGCTCATGTCCAAAGCCCTGGCTACATCGCGGATAACGCCTCTCGCCTGCAAAGTACCGAAAGTAACTATCTGAACCACATGATCGCTTCCGTATTTGCGATTGACATAGTCTATGACTTCCTGCCGCCGTTCATAACAAAAATCTATATCTATATCCGGCATCGTTACGCGCTCAGGGTTCAGAAAGCGCTCAAATACCAGGTTAAATGCTATCGGATCTATATCAGTGATCCTCAGAGTGTATGCCACGATACTTCCCGCGGCGCTTCCTCTTCCGGGTCCCACCGGGATCCCATGAGTTTTGGCATAATTGATAAAATCCCAGACTATAAGGAAATAGTCTACAAACCCCATCTGTGATATGGTGGAAAGCTCATATTCCAGACGCTGCGAAAGCTCCGGGGAAACATTTCCCGAAGCATCTCCATAGCGTTCGATAAGCCCCTGCCTGCACAGCTTTTCCAGATATGTATATGAGGTAAATCCATCCGGAACATCATAATGAGGGAGTTTGTATTTGTTAAACTCAAACTCCACATTGCACCCTTCGGCTATCAGATGGGTATTTTCTATAGCTTCCGGAAATGCGGGGAACAGTTCCCTCATCTCTTCTTCGGATTTAATGTAAAACTGCCCGCCTTCATATCTTAACCGGTCTGTATCCCTGACACTCTTCTGAGTCTGTATGCACAAAAGGATATCATGAGCTTCGGCATCATCCGCATAAGTATAATGCACATCATTCGTAGCCACCAGTTTTATTCCTGTTTCATTATGCAGTCTGATCAAGCCCTGATTGACTGTCTGCTGCTCAGGAATGCCGTGATCCTGAAGTTCCAGGTAGAAATTGTCCTTGCCGAAGATATCCGCATACTTGTTTACTGAAGCAAGAGCCTCCTCATAACGTCCCTGAACCAGAAAGTGCGGTATCTCACCTGCCAGACATGCGGACAAAGCTATGATATCCTCATGATAGCGACGGAGTATGTCATCATCGACTCTCGGTTTATAGTAAAACCCTTCCAGAAATCCTTTTGAAACTATTTTGATCAGATTCTGATAGCCCTTCATGGATTTGGCCAGAAGAACCATATGACGGTATCGCTCGTCCGAAACACCGTTTTCCTTATCCGTACACTTTCCCGGAGCCACATAAACCTCGCACCCGATGATCGGACGGATTCCTGCCTTTTTGCACGCTTTATAGAACTCTATGGCTCCGTACATGGCTCCGTGGTCAGTTATAGCCATAGAGTCAAATCCCAGCTCTTTGGCTCTGGCCACCATTTCGGATATCTTGCCGGAGCCGTCCAGCAGGCTGTATCCCGTATGCACATGCAGATGTGTAAAAGCCATCGGAAAGCTCCTTTCGCGGTATTACAGAAACTATATAAGCTGCGTACTGTCAAAAATTGATATATCAGTCAAACGCGGGTCTCGAATGATCGTAAACATCCTTTACATCAAAGAAATATTCCAGCTTCTCCGGTGTTTTGTACATGCGTTCTCCGTCAAGATTGATCCTTCCCATACGGAAATAGTCGCCCCTTATCTGAACCCAGAACCTGGTTGAATCCACATTACAGAAATAATTGAATCCCGCGTTCTTCAGGACCTCGTATTTTTCTCCGCTGTAACCTCTCCAGTCACAGATATCCGCACCGTAAGGATAAATATAAACATCTGTAGGTCCGAGTATGATCTCGACCTCTTCCTTCCATCTTCTGGTATCGTATTTAACTTTATCGACGGAGTTATTGGTCATGTTGGTATGGGTGTAGCTGTGGCTGGCAAATTCCCAGCCGTCCGCTTTAAGCGCTTCGGCAACCTTTATGGCCTCTTCGCGTTCCGCCTCTATCAGCTTCATTTTCTCAGCCTCATCCATTCCGTCATATTTCTTCATGGAAAGACCGGTATCATATCCTAAAGCTCCTTCATAACCGGTAACGCCAAGGATTCCTTTTGCTCCTCTGTATGAGAAATCGGGATGCTCACGTATAAACCTGTCCAGAATGGGTACAACATCATACTCTCCGTATGAAACCGTCCCGTTCTCGTCTATATACATACATGTAGGCAGTCCGTCCTCGCCCACCACCAGTTTTTCAGCAAAGCCGTTTTTGTCCATATAAGCATAATAGTTTACATCATCCTGTGAAAGCACGAAGGGTTCCTTGCCTTCAGGCAGGTAAATAGGCTGTGCGACCAGCTTTTCGGTTCCGTCTTCCTGCTTTTCCATCCTCGCGATATCATGTATGCTGACCAGAACATATCCTCTCTCATACATGGACTCCATCATTTTGTTGAATTCGCTGACAGTAGTCATGTAGCGATTATAACCGACGGGCTGGCTGCTTCCTTTTCCGAATGCCCTTGAAGTATCGTAAATGAGTGAATGAAAGAAAATATGGCTTATCTGGGTATTGTCATGCCACTTTACACAGGCGGCTTTTTGTTCCTCATAGGAACTGATCGCGGCAGCAAGCTCAGGAATAGCCGCATAACCGTCTACCGACTGTACAAGCTCTATCGCTGCGTCGTAATCGTACATGGCTGCCTTTAAGTCTGCTTCCTCCAGTATTCCGGCAGGACTTGATTTACGTCTCTCAACAATTGCCCTGTCAGCCAGTTCGGCCAGCTCTGCCGCCTGTTCTTTACTTATGTCGTCAAGCCTGACGCTCTCTCCCGTGGAAAGCCTGACATCCGCCGGAACGGTTTCATCTGCCAGGCTGAGCTTCGCAAGCTCCTCATCGGACATCTGATCAAGATCGGAAGCGATCTTCTTCACCAGTTCCCTGACCGCCTTTTCCTTTTCCAGTTCGAGATTTTCCTGTACAGACGAAATATCCAGACTCTTGCCCGTGTCATTTTCCGCCTCGGGACTGATCAGACTGCCGGATTCCCCGGCACTTTCAGCGATCTCCTGTTTGGAATTGTCCTTTGCTTTCGCTTCATTGCCTCCTGTAAACAAAAAAAACAACAGAACGGCTATTATCGCGAATTCAGTAACTATGACAGCTACAGTCAGCTTAACTTTACCGTTTTTATGTTTTTCACTCATGGTTGCCCCTCCGGACTATATATATTCAAACATTATATGTTTCAATGGTCTTATTATAATAATTCTACTTTTTGTCCCTCTGCTAGTCAAGACAAATCAAGGTTAAACAAAAAAATAAACAAAAGAGACGGTCGCCCGTCTCCTTTAAAAATTTAAGCGAAAAAGCTTTCCATTGCTTCCATAGCGTTTTTTTCGTCCTTGCCGTCAACTATCACATCAATCTGTTCACCGGCGGCTGTTGCTCTGTTCATGATGCTTATAAACGTCATCATGCCCATGATGCTCTTCGCGTTGACCTTCTTGTCCTTATACTCAAAACAGACCGAACTTTCATACCTGCTGGCTTCCTGTACCAGCTTGGCAATGGGCCGCCTGTCAAGATCGGCGGTGATATCAATTGCCATTTGTTTGCGAATCATCCTTTTCTTCCTCCTTAAACCTGAATCCATCCACACTCCCGGCCCGAAGTCTTTCGGCAATGTCCGACAGCTTTGACAGTCTGTGATTAACACCTGATCTGCCGACCCTGCCATCATGCAATGATACCAGCTCGGAAAGTGAGCAGTCCGGATACTGAAGCCTGAGCACCGCGGTGTTCTCCAATTCCCTGCCCAGTGCTTTAAGACCGATGGTATTTTGGATATATTCGATATCCTCAACCTGCCTTTTGGCAGCCGTTACTGTTTTCCTGATATTGGCTGTCTCGCAGTTCACCCGCCTGTTTACGCCATTACGCACATCCTTCAGGATCCTCGCGTTCTCAAAATCCATCATGGCAATATGCGCTTCCATGATATTCAGGATATCGACTATCCTGTCACCGTCTTTGACATAAACTACATTATATTTTTTGCGTTCAACACTCTTAGCCTCGATTTCAAACGCAGCCAGAATGTCAATGATAGTTTGTAACCTTTCCCCATCAGTCACAAATTCAAGGTGGTAATCCTTCTCCGGATTGTTCAGGGTACCGCAGGCAATGAACGCTCCTCTTAAATATGCCCTTTTACAGCACGTCTGTCTGTAAACAACAGAATCCGCAACAAGTGAAGCATCCGCCTTTATCGTTTCAAGGATCTGCCGGGTCATTTCTTTGCTCAGACCGCTCGTTTTAAAGCCGAACACCTTCTCTGAAAGCTTTTCAAACCGACCGGACGCAAAACTGTTTTCAACGCCCATATTGAGACACCCGTCCACATCCATATGCCCCGCATACGTCACTATCGCGGCAAGTTCGGCAATACGGCAATGTCTTGCATGCGGCAGATTCCCACATAATTCCTGTTTTACATCACTCGAAAACGACATTTCGCATATACCTGAAATAAACCCACGCTATATATTTATACTACTGCGCTTTTCCTTTTGCAAGTAAAATTTTTATTATTCGGAATAGTTGCCTATTCCTTATCAAATCCAAGCATCCTGACTTCCGGCTCTAAGGTGACGGAAAACCTGTCCCGCACTTTTTCCCTTACCGTGTCTATAAGCGTCATAATATCATCAGAGGTCGCCCCTCCTGTGTTGATGATAAATCCCGCGTGTTTTTCGGAAACCCGGGCACCGCCCACGGAAAAGCCCTTAAGCCCTGCGTCTTCTATCAGTTTCCCGGCAAAATACCCTTCCGGTCTCTTAAATATACTTCCGGCACTCGGATATTCCAGCGGCTGTTTTTCCCTGCGCCGTCCGGCCAGTTCGGCCATATACCCGGAAATCTGTTCGCTATCACCTGTTTTCAAGGTAAAAACAGCTTCGAGAACTATCCATCCCCGTTCAGGCACCACACTGTATCTGTAATCCAGCTTCAGTTCTTCCGCCTTCAATACACTGACTGTTCCGTTTCTGTCCATCACAGTGACCAAAGTCAGCACATCCTTTATCTCTTTGCCGTAAGCGCCGGCATTCATCACCACCGCGCCTCCGACACTGCCGGGAATACCGGCCGCGAATTCAAGTCCGGTGAGACCCTTCTTAGCGCATTCGTGTGCAAGAAGCCCCAGAGAGCATCCCGCGGGAACTCTTACTGTGCAGCCATCCCCAAAGCTGATGGCGTCCGATCCCTCCGGCGCGGTCATTTTGATGATTATGCCGCGATAGCCTTCATCTGCTGCCAGCAGATTTGAACCGTTCCCGATGACATATACCGGTACATTTTCACTGTGAGCCAGAGCAAGGATCTGACCGATCACATTGGCGTCACCTGTCTCTATAAAAGCATCGGCACATCCTCCGGTCCTGAACCCGGTATGTTTTGAAAGCGGCTCGTTCAAAATGAGCCTTGCAGCCGTACCCGAAGCTTCGATGATATCCTCAAGACGGCCGGTTACTGCTTTATCCACTTTTGTCTTTCCTTATCCTGTCGTAATTTGTGCGGTCAATGCAGGGTACATTCTGTTTTACAGAGTCAGATACGCCGCACCGTATATTCCAGCGTCATTGCCGAGCTTAGCAAGCCTGAATTCCCTGCCGCACAGCACGTTCAGATTGTTGGAATCAAAATATTTCTTAACTGTGTCAGTGATAATGGTTCCGGCTTTCGACACACCGCCGCCTATAACATAGACCTCGGGATCGCAGGTAGCCGCCACTCCCGACAAAACCTGGGCCAGATATGCGCACATGGTATCAACAAGTTCCATTCCCACGCTGTCCCCGGCCTTTGCGGCATCAAAGACATCCTTCGCGGTAATTTCATCCACGGAACGCAGCGTCGATTCTCTGGTCGTATGTAACAGCAGCTTTTTGGCCATGCGCACGATCCCGGTGGCAGAAGCGTACTGCTCGAGATGCCCGTGACCTCCGCATCCGCATATGTCAGTCTCTTCAGGATTGACCACCACATGTCCTATCTCGCCGCAGCCGCCATGCACTCCGTTAAGTATCCTGTCCTGTATGACTATACCCCCGCCGATACCGGTACCGAGGGTAATAAACACTATGTTGCTGTAGCCTTCAGCTCCTCCCTTCCAGAGCTCTCCGAGCGCGGCACAGTTGGCGTCATTGGCAGCGATGCACTTAAGATCCGTCAGCTCCTGCATTTTCTGGTTGACATTGAAAACATCCCAGCCGAGATTGGCACACTTCATCACCGTTCCGTCTTCGGTTACGGGACCGGGAACCCCGAGGCCCACACCGTTTACCTGATCTTTTGAAATACCCTTTTCCTCGCATTTCTTAAGGATCGCTTCGGCGATATCTCCGGGAACGAATTTCCCGCCGTCCTGACGCCTGGTCTCTATCTCCCATTTTTCGAGCAGTTCGCCCTCCGCAGTAAAGAGTCCCAGTTTTACCGTGGTACCGCCTATATCGACACCGAAACAGTATTTCATCGTTTATACTTCCTCCTTGCCTTTATTGATATTGGCTATAGCCCTGTTATACAGCTCCAAAGCAGCATTGTAACCCATTTTCTTCTGTCTGCAGTTAATAGCCGCCGACTCGCAGATGATCGCAAGGTTTCTGCCCGGCCTGATCGGTATGTTATGACATACTATATTGTTGCCCAGATAGTTGATATAATGCTCCTCAATACCCATCCGGTCATATTCCTTCTCCCTGTCCCATTCCTCCAGATTGATCACCAGATCTATCTGCTGGGTATTCTTAACACTTTCAACACCGAAGAGGGTCTTGACATCTATGATACCGATACCCCTCAACTCGATAAAGTGTCTGGTCATCTCGGGAGAAGTGCCTATAAGCGTATCATCGCTGACCTTCCTGATCTCCACCACGTCATCGCTGACCAGTCGGTGTCCGCGCTTTATCAGCTCCAGCGCGGCTTCAGACTTTCCTATGCCGCTTTCTCCGGTGATCAGCAGTCCCTCACCGTATACATCCACCAGAACCCCGTGGATGGTCATACTCGGTGCCAGTTCCACATTCAGCCATTTGATGACCTCAGCCATAAATGCTGAAGTGGTGTTGTTGGTCCGAAGCAGAGGCACTCCGACTCTGGTAGCCTCGTCTATTATCTCCTGTTCCACTTCGATACCGCGGCAGTATACCACGCAGGGTATGCCGCTGGACAGAAACTTCTTCATACGTTCGATCCCGTCCGGCTGCGACGAAAGATAAGATTTCTCCACGTTTCCGATGATCTGCATACGTGCCGAGTCAAAATCCTGCATAAATCCCGTCAGCTGAACCGCCGGTCTGTTGATGTCCGGCATGGTAAGCGAGATGTCATCGATGTTCACCCCGGGAGTCAGATTTTCCAGCTTCATTTTTTCGATCACCTGTCTGATAGGTACCTTCCCGGTATCATTGAGCATAATTCCACCTCCGCATTTAGTGTCGTTTATTATATGATCATAAGTCTTGTAATAACGTTTCATACGTTACAGATCCTCTATCAGTCCCGCCCACGGTACAAGCAGGGAAAGCATCGGCCCGGACGGACTCCTGCGCATGGAAGGATAATGAACGCAGGCTTCCTCATCCTTCGCAAGGCATTTTAATCTTCGCTCTATCAGTTTCTTTTCAGGATCCAGTACGATCTTGATCTTATCGTTATCAAGAAGAGCTCCGTCGGAAAATGCCGCATAAAGCTTTAATACATTGGGATCGCTCTCATAAACTATTATCTGCGCGTCAGGCGCCAGTAACGCCAGTTCCGCGATATGATATCCCATCCCGAAGCCGAAAACGATATATTTGGAGGCGTGACGCCCGCTCCAGGCCTGAGCAAGCTGAAAACTTTCCCTGACGACATTGGCGTTGGTATGCAGATAGATCGTATCTTCTTCTCCGTAGGGAACCTGCAGCGTCAAAAGTCCGCATGAGGTAAATTCGACACTGTATCCTCTCTCAAGAAGAAACTCCGGTTCAAGCGGATGATCAAGTTCTGCCGAAAGATTGACCTTAAGCCTCATCAGCTCATCCTCTCTGAGCAGTTTCTGAACCGTGTGAAGCTCAGGATCATCGGCAGACAATTCGTGTTCCTCCATCTCCGTGATACCATCGAGTACCTTAGCCTTGATCTTTTCTATATGAGCGGAGTATACCTGAGGCGTATAGTCAAGGAAATCCTCTTTATCAAGTATGATCTGCTGTACATTGGTAATAAAGGACATGACCTGAAGCTCGTACAGATCGGCAAGAAGAACGTAATCCTTCTTACGTCTGGCATCAAGTATTCCCTTAAGCATTTCTGAAATGGAGTCGGTGGAAACCTTTCCGAAATAATCGGGATTACGTACGATCGCGTCACACACGACATTTATACCGTCTCCGGTCTGTGAGAGCATATACAAAGCTTTATCATAACGGCACTGTCTGGTAAAAATAAGCGCCCTGTCGATAAAGCCTATCATTTTTATATTCTCTTCGAATATCTCTTTGATATTATCCACTTCAATAACCTCTAAATGTGTCCGAGAACCCTCTTACGTTCCTCGACCTGTTTATGCGCCACATATGCGCCGAGTGACTGGGGAGGCGTGAGTACCATGCACCCGTATTCAAATTTGCCGTTTTCCATCTGACGCTCGCGCACCACCTGGCACTTCAGGTCAAACCTGTACCGTCCCTCTTCGTCACTGAACCCGACCCTTACCACCTTTCCGGGCTCAAATTCTCCTTTTTGCTCCATGATAAAGCCCAGACCCGCATTGCTCACATCCCTTATCAGAACATCGGTGGGCGGATTTCTGAAATATACCATTTTACCGGGGATCGCCACATACTGACGGTATCCGGATCTTCTGTTTATCTCAACAGGAGTGTCCTTTACGTATATCAGCTGGCATAGAGTCTTTTTCTTATAATATCCCAGTTTAATGTCCAGTTCATGCCATGCATAAATCTTTGCGGTATTCTTGTCAAATATCTGCATTTCAAGCTGTATGCCCGGCACCTGAAAATTAACAGCCTTTCCGTTCGCCAATATCGGCTCACAAAGAAGACAGCCCCCAATCAGTTCGACAACGGATGTGTCGAATTCGGCGACCGATTTATCACGCTTGCATCTTATCACCACGGGAACTCCGGGTGTCATGATCTCGGTAACGTCAACCATTATTAAACCTCATATACAGCTTTTCCCCATAGCCATTTGCTTACACATACATCACCCATCATCATGATACCAAATGAACCTTCCAAAGTAAAGCAGCACTTTTCAAGGACTTATTTGTGATATGGCTCATGATTTATGATCCTGAATGATCTGTATATCTGTTCCAGCAGTATTACCCGCATCAACTGGTGCGGAAACGTCATATCCGAAAAGCTCAGGCTCAGATCGGCACGTTTCATCACTGCGGGAGAAAGACCGAGAGACCCTCCGATAACAAAGCAGATATGACTCACGCCTTCGGATGCCTTTTTGCCGATCCATTCCGCCAGTTCCACCGATGACATCCTGCTGCCATCGATAGCCAGAACAACACAGAAAGCGCTGTCAGGTATGACCTTCAGCAGTCTCGCGCCTTCCTTCTCCCTGATCATCTCCTCTTCACGCTGTCCCGCGTCATCAGGTGTTTTTTCGTCAGTCACCTCTGCTATTTCCAGCCTGCAATACCTCGAAAGTCTTTTTGAATACTCCTCCACCGCCTGTGTGAAGTATTTTTCCTTGATCTTACCTGCGGCTGCCACTGTGATCTTTTGCATATAAATACCGTTTTCATCATCTGTCTGCTATTACCCATTATCATTTTAACATAATTTGGTCTCTTGTAAACAAAATTTTCCCCGGCTTTCAAAAAAATGCTTGAATATTGACATATACTATCATTTCGGATATACTGATAATCAATATTTTTTCAAGAAGGGACAGACATGGATTCAGAATATAAGCGTACCGCAGCGTGTATAGATCTGGAAGCGGTCGCGCATAATGTTAAGGAGATCAGGAAACTGTTATCGGACAGTACGATGCTCATGACCATTATTAAGGCCGATGCCTATGGACACGGGGCGGTGCGTGTTGCGCGCAGACTTGAAAGAGAACAGCTCAGTGACGCTTACGGCGTAGCCATAGCGGAAGAAGGGATCGCCCTGAGGATAGCCGGTATCACGAGACCTATACTGCTTCTCGGATACACCGCGCCTCAGATGTACGAAAAGATCATACTGAACCGGCTGATGCCCACTGTTTTTTCACTGGACACAGCAAAAGGCTTAAGTGCCGTATGTCAGGAACTGGGCATGCCCGTTGACATCCACATCAAGCTCGACACCGGCATGAGCCGGATCGGCTTTACCCCATCCGAAGAAGCATTTCATGATATTTCCGAAATACATAAGCTCCCCGGCATCCGCATCAAGGGTATCTTTTCCCACTTTGCGCGTGCCGATGAAACCGACAAAACTTCAGCATATGAACAGTTCGATAAGTTTACGGCTTTTGCGGACCGGGTTGAAAAAGAAATCACCGGCAGACTTACCCGCCATATCGCCAACAGCGCGGCTATCATGGAAATGCCCAAAACCCATCTCGATATGGTCAGGGCCGGCATCATAACCTACGGCATGTATCCTTCCAAAGAGGTCGATACTTCCATTCTCGATCTGAAGCCTGCCCTCTCATGGCGTACCCATGTTTCATTTGTCAAGACCATACCTGAGGGGACGCCCATAAGCTACGGCGCCACATTTGTGACCGAACGCGAGACCAGACTCGCAACCATTCCGGTAGGCTACGCCGACGGATATCCCAGGAGTCTTTCCGGCAAGGGCAGGGTTTTGATCCATGACAGCTACGCTCCTATTCTCGGACGCATCTGTATGGATCAGTTCATGGTAGACGTCACCTCCATTCCCGGAGTAAAAACCGGAGACAGGGTTGTTCTGGTCGGAAGGGATATCGAACACGAGATCCCCATCGAAGAACCTGCCGACCTGTCCGGATCATTCAACTACGAATTTGCCTGCAATATAGGCAGGCGTGTGGAAAGGACTTATTAGCATCATGGAAAATCACCCATATTGGGGAATCATAATCATTCTTGCCTTTTTGATCATCGACTATTTCGTATCTTTAGCCAAAGCTGCTTTTAAAGATATCAGTACCGGATACCTTGAAAAGCTGGCAGACAATGAAGATGAAGATAAATCTCTCTCCGACAGGGCTTCACAGGCTCTCACTTTTCTTGATGAAAAGGAACGCTCATTTTTCAACGCTACCTGGCTTATCATCGGCATTTCATGGATCTGCAGCGGTATATTCTATGCGCGCATGATCATTCCGGGCCTGCTTAAAAGGCTTCTGGGCGCATTCGCTCCCAAGGTATCGGAAAACGGAGCTTATGCCCTTGCAGTTATATGTGTGATCCTGATCACTGTCGTGGTGGTGTATCTTATCATTCTATTTGCGCACATCATGCCCGACAGGTTAGGCAGCAAGCGTTCCGAAAAATATTTTTTCCGTATGTTCGGTCTGATGAAAATGGTAACGGTACTGTTTTCTCCCTTGAGTGCCCTGCTCGAAGGCGGATGCCGCATGGTCCTCAAACTTTTCGGAGTTGATTCGGATGAAGAGGATATCGTAACCGAAGACGAGATCATGTCAATGGTCAATGAATCCCATGAACAGGGTGTCTTAGAAGCCGATGAGGCTACCATGATCTCAAATATCATAGAATTTGACGAAAAACAGGCCAAGGATATCATGACTCACCGGACCCGTATCGTTGCGGTCAATTCGGAAATGGGCATAGAAAAAGCCATGAAATTCATGGCCGGACAGAGCTTCTCCAGATTTCCGCTCTATACCGGGGATATAGACAATATTGTCGGAGTCATACACCTGAAGGAAGTAGTCAAATGTTTTGCCTCCAATCACTATCAGAACAAAAAACTGATAGATATAGCCCGAAAGCCTCTGTTTGTCCCCGATACTCAAAATATTGACGATCTGTTCCGTGAGATGCAGGAAAAGAATGTCCATATGGCCATAGCGATCGATGAATATGGGCAGACAGCCGGTATCGTAGCCATGGAAGATATTCTGGAGGAGATCGTAGGCAATATACGCGACGAATTTGACAAGGAAGAAGATCTGATACGCAGGATAGGTGAGGACTCATATATAGTCATGGGTGAGGCTCATCTGGATGAAATAGCCGAAATGACCGGACTGGAGCCCAAAGACGATGACATGGAGGATTTTGATACTCTTAACGGTCTTCTGATCTCCATACTGGACAGGATCCCCGAAGATAACGAGCGGGAAACTGTCATTTATGAAGGCTACTCGATGGAAATACTTGAGACCAAGCGTAAAATGATACGCCGGGTGCTCCTGCGCAAGCTTCCGGAAGAAACCGTTCCGGAAACGGCTGAGAGCGATTCCGGTGAGAACGTATCCGAAGCATGAACACTTTAACGGGCATATGACCGATTGGGGGGTTGATTATGGATAAAGCAAGCGAAAGCAGATATTTGAAGCTCTTTGAACAGATGGTCGACATGTTGAATGATCCCGAGCATTTCAACCGCGAAGCTCTGCGCGGGCTTCTGGCGGAATTATGTGAGATCTTCCATGTTGCAAAGGGCGTCACCGAGTTTTACAAGAGCCTGAGTGATGAGAGAGCCGGAAACGGAGAATGCCTTTGTGATTTTGACAACGGCCACGGCGATAAGGTCGCGCTTTACAGGCGCTATGTCACACGCACCCAGGCCGTTGTCATCAGTACCGTTTATATCGCGGAGGAAGATCCTTTATTTACCGATGACGAATATGAAAAAGTGGATCTTATCATGCGCTCGCTACAAAGCTTTATCAGCCGCAACCGCCTGCAGGGAACTGTTGAAAAGCTTGTATTTTATGACGATAACGGGCATCCCAATATCAACTACTTTTTAAAGAGTATGGATGCGCTCAACGAACAGGGAGTTCTTTTGGGCAAACTGGTCTCGGAGATCAATCTCAAGCATTTCTCACTTGTAAATCAGGAGATCGGAAGAGAAGCCGGTGATCTGGTCATCCGCAATTATTTAACTGATTTTCAGGAGTTTCTTGCCAATGACGGCCTCATCTGTCACGTGGGCGGAGATACTTTTATCCTGTATTTTACTTATGATCGTCTGGATGACTTTATCAGTTTTGTAAACGGACATAACACGGTATATGATACCGAAAATGACAAGAAAGTCCTGGTAACCGCTTATGCCGGGATCTACACCATTCCGGACGACTTCGTTTACGACCGTCCCGGCGAGATCCTGACCCGTGTCATTTCCGCCCTGGGAGAAGCCAAAATGGAGCAGAACGGCACCATAGTATTTTTCAGCGAAGAAAGCATGCTGGTCAAAAAGCATGCCATGAGGATCCACCGTGAATTTGCGTATGCTCTCGAACAGGATGAATTCAAGGTTTTCTATCAGCCGAAGGTAAATGTGTTTACCGGAGAAATGGTCGGTGCCGAAGCACTGTGCCGCTGGTTCCATCGGGGAGCCATCGTTGCCCCCCAGGACTTTATTTCCATTCTTGAGGAAAATTCGGACATATGTACTCTGGATTTTAAGATGCTTGATACGGTATGCCGTGACATCAGAAAATGGATCGATGCCGGTAAACCTGTAGTCCGCACTTCCGTAAACCTTTCCAGAAGGCATCTTGTGGATATGGATCTGCTCGACCACATACTGAGGATAGTGGACGAACATAATGTTCCTCATGAATACATCGAAATAGAGCTGACTGAGACCACCACCGACGTGGAATTCAGGGATCTGAAACGTGTTTCGGCAGGACTTCAGCAAGCCGGCATCCGTACCTCGGTCGATGATTTCGGCATGGGTTATTCTTCATTGAACCTGATCCGCGAAGTTCCCTGGAGTGTACTCAAGATCGACAGATGCTTTCTTCCCGAAGCAGGGGCAAAGGATGATGATATTACCAGTCTTATGTACAGTTATGTTGTTTCCATGGCACACTCCATAGGTCTGGAGTGCGTGACCGAGGGTGTCGAGACTCTGGAGCAGATCGGCATTCTGAAAAAGAATAACTGTAAGATAGCCCAGGGATATTTCTTTGACAGACCTCTCCCTGTCGCGGAGTTTGAAAAACGGCTGGAAACCAGACATTACACCGTGCCTGATGAAAACACCCCGGAGGTATGTGCGTAACAGTAATCTAGCGATAGCTGTAAACTATGCTCAGAGCTCCATTCTTTGCTGTCACATCCGCAACTGCCCCGCTGACTATGGGCATCATGGGCGGCAGGTGTCCTATGTCCAGATCCAGCAGTACGGGAACATCAAACTCTGCCAGCATGTCATTAAAGGCCGATCTCATATCATAGCCGGCAAACTCATCATTATAATTCATAGGGCGTCCGATCAGGAAGCCCTTTACATTTTTAAACCATCCGGCCTCATTCATCTGCCATAATGCTCTTCGGCAATCCATTACATTATAGTCACAGGCTTCGATGAACCATATGATGCCGTCCGCCTTATATTTTTCCGAGAATGCGGCACTTCTGTCAAATCTGGTTCCGATCAGATTGACCAGACAGTCCATACAGCCGCCGATAAGGCGTCCCGACATACTTATTTCAGCCTCTTTTCCCGTAAGTTCCCTTCCGCCTCTGTATATTCTCATATTAAAATCTTCGGTCAGATTATATGGAACAAACGGATGATCTTCATCCTTGAGGCTTTCAAGCTCCCATTTATCATAATTTGTTACGGAACGAACTTCCCCGGTCAGAATGCCAAATGCGTCATTTATAGATCTGTGCGGAACCTCCATACCAAAGCTTGACACGCACGGTCCGTAAACAGCGGCAATATCGCAGAGTACAGGCAGCGTATAGGTCAGGTTTGTATTATCGGAATAGCCCATATACCACTTCGGCTCTGCCTTAGCGATCCCGTCAAAATCCACGAAAGGCAGATCCTCGCACATAGTTTCACCGCCCCCGCATGATATGATAACATCGCATTTATCATTCAAAAAGAAATCATTGATCTCCGCCCCACAGGCTGAAGGTAAATTCGATTTGCCGATTCCGCAGGATGCGTGGCAGTTGGGACCCTCTGTAGTGATGTAACCCTGTTTTGAAAATCTTTCTTTGGCTTTCTCGAACAATGATATATACGGTTGTGTGGCACAGCCGAAGGAAGGTGCGATAAAGCCTATCCGGCCGCCTTTTTGCAGAAATTTGGGATATCTCATATTATTTCCTTTCCTGATCTGTGATCTTTAATACAAACTTCTCCTCTTCCGCGGAAATCACGCCATTTCCGCCGTCTTTAAGCTTTCCGAACAGTATCTCATCCACTAAGATCGGTTTGACTTCGTTTCTTATGACCCTGTCGACCTCTCTGGCGCCGTACTCCGCATTGGTCCCTCTTTTCCTGATCAGCTCCTTTGCCTTATCATCCGCGGACAGCAGGATCGATCTTTTCTCAAGCTGACCAAACAGCTCGCCCAGCTTTTTATTTACTATGCGCACAGCCATATCGTCGTCCATTCCGTTGAACATCACTATCCCGTTCAGACGGTTACGAAATTCCGGCTGGAAGGTATTCTTTATTTCTTCTTCCAGAACACGGGTATCCTGCTTCTGTGAAGAAAAACCGATACCGGTCCTGCCAAGGCGACTGGCTCCGGCATTGGATGTCATAATGATCACGATATTTCTGAAATCGGCATGTCTTCCCTGATTGTCGGTCAGCGTTGCGTAATCCATGACCTGCAGGAGCACATTGTATATATCCGGATGCGCCTTTTCTATCTCATCAAGCAGCAGCACGGATGAGGGATTCTTTCTCACAGCCTCGGTGAGCACTCCCCCTTCCTCATATCCCACATATCCGGCAGGAGCTCCGATCAGTTTGGCTACAGTGTGCTTTTCACCATACTCACTCATATCACATCTGCTCAGTTTTACCCCGAGTTACTCAGCCAATGATCTGGCCACCTCAGTCTTACCGACTCCGGTAGGTCCGACGAACAGAAGGTTCGCAAGCGGTTTGCCCTCCTCCAACAGTCCGGCTTTTGAATATTTTATAGCGTTTACTACCTGTACGATGGCTTCATCCTGACCGAACACCCTGTTTTTCAGACGTCCCTCCAGTGTTTCGAGCCCGGAGATATCATCGGCGTCCACCGTTTCAACAGGCACCCTGCATATTTTCGTAAGAACAATGTTTATCACGTCTTTGTCCACGACCTTAGAAGCTTTATCTCCCGGAATATCCTCCCCCGTAGGCGTTGTTTCCCCCGGATGCAGCTTCCTGTAAGCACCCGCCTCGTCTATCAGATCTATGGCCTTGTCGGGCAAAAAGCGCTCGTTAATATGCTTTACGCTCATTTCCACCGCATATTCAAGTACACCCTCAGCGTAAGAAACTCCATGGAACTCTTCATATTTTGATTTAAGTCCCTTCAGTATCCTGATGGTTTCAGCCACGGAAGGTTCCTTTATCTCGACATTCTGAAAACGCCGTACCAGACTTTTGTTCCTTTCAAAATACTTCTTGTACTCCTCAAAAGTCGTGGCCCCTATAAAGCGGATATGACCATCTGCCAGGTGGCTTTTCAGCATATTGGCCGCGTCAAAAGATCCTTCCCCGACTGCCCCGGCTCCAGCTATATTATGTATTTCATCAAGATATACTATAGGTCGTTCCTCTTTCCCGATCCTGTCCAAGACCTTTTTGAAGCGTTTTTCGAAATCTCCCCTGTACTGCGTTCCGGCGAGCATCGCTCCCAAGTCAAGCGCGAACACCTTTGCCCCTTTCAGCGGTTCAGGCACCTCTCCTGAGTTGATCTTACCGACCAGGCCGTAGGTGATCGCCGTCTTTCCCACTCCGGGCTCACCTATATGCAGCGGATTGTTCTTGTCCTTGCGGCAGAGTATCTGTATGGTCCTTTCCAGTTCATCTGCGCGTCCTATAAGCGGATTGACATCTTTTAACGTATCATTCAGACACGGAGCATAGCTTTCTGTTGACCTGTTTAAAATGTTCCGTACATTTCTTTCATCTTCTTCGTTGTCATCATCATCGTCATCGTAGTCATCTTCTTCATCGTCATCATCATCATCTTCTTCTTCTTCTTCGTCGTCTTCGTCATTATCGTCGTCATCGTCTTCCAGGTCATTTTCATCATCATAGATGCCATCACGACGCTTCCTGCCTGCCGGTCTTCCCTCGCGGGTCAGTCCCGATATATGTTCATCATCCTCTTCATCCTCTTCGGCGGCGATCAGTTCCTGCAAAAGCTCGGCCTCAGTCATCCCCTGCTTTCTCATATAGTAAACAGCGTAAGACTCCGGCAGATTCCATATAGCGTGCAGCAAATGCGACAGCTTTATTTCGTCTTTACCGCTTCCGGCAGCGCTCTGTCCGGCAAAGACCAGCATCTGGCTCGCAGCTGCCGAAAGTTCGGGTTCGATCCCTTCCCCGGCCGGATTCTTTTCAAGGTATGTGTCCATGTATCGAACCATATCTCCGGCCAGATCCATCACATCTCCCCCGCAGTTTCTGAAGCTGCGGCAGAATCCGTTATCCCCGCACATCATAAGAAGAATGCTTTCCGGTGTCACATACTCATACCCGAAGGAACGGGCATTATTGACAGCAGCGTCTATGACACGCGCAGCTTTATCTGAAAGCTTCATTTCTCAGGCCTCCTCTATGGTCATTCTGAAGGGAAATCCCTCCGCTTTGGCCCGCGCAAGAGCCGCATTCACCTTTGTTACGGCTATATCATAAGGATAAGTGCCCACAACAGCTCTTCCGCTCCTGTGCACATCCATCATCAGGGCTTCTGCTGTCATGGCATCCTTATGAAATATCTCCACCAGCACCTTTACCACAAAATCCATTGTCGTAAAATCATCATTCAGCATGACCACATGATATTGTCCGGGCTCCTTCAACCGCTGATTGGTTTTTTCTTTATATTCGCTCTTTACAGACATATTTGTCCTCCGCAAGATTACTTTGTAAAAAACTGCTCATTTCATTATAAATCAAAAAACGGCAAAAGCAAACATTTAGTTGTCCTTTTGCCGTTTTGGATCTTTACTGATTTTCTTTGTTCATATGTTCAAATGCCGCCCCTATAAATCCGCAGAAGAGAGGATGCGGCTTGTTCGGCCTGCTCTTGAATTCCGGATGGAACTGCACTCCCACATAAAATGGCCTGTCAGTCAGTTCTACCGTTTCGATAAGCTCACCGTCCGGGGAAATACCGCTCAAAGTCAGTCCGGCTTCTTCAAGTTTCTTTCTGTAATCATTATTGTATTCATAGCGATGTCTGTGGCGCTCGCTGATGAGCTGTTCTCCATAGCACTTTTCCATCGTCGTACCATGTACTATACTGCAGGGATACGCGCCAAGTCTTAATGTTCCGCCCTTTTCCACCTCGTTGCTCTGTCCGGGCATAAAATCAATGACCTTATGAGCGCATGAGTCATCAAACTCACCCGAATTGGCATCCGGTATACCGGCCGCATTTCTTGCGTATTCAATCACAGCTATCTGCATACCGAGACAAATGCCAAAGTAAGGGAGATCATGTTCGCGTGCATATCTTGCGGCATTTATCATACCTTCGATCCCGCGGTTTCCGAAACCGCCCGGGATAATAATGCCGTCGAGTCCGGCGAGCTGCCTGGTACCTTCACACCGATCTGTTTTTTCTTCTCCGGCTGAAAGTTCTGTTGCTGTGTCTGTTCCGTCGGGATTTTTCCCTTCCAGACTTTCGGAATCGATCCAATGTATCTTCACATGCGTATTGTGATAATACCCGGCATGCCTTAACGCTTCGGCAACAGAAAGGTACGCGTCATGCAGCTGGGTATATTTGCCCACCAGTCCGATATGTACCGTATGAGGTCTTGCCTTGATGCGGTCGACCATGCCCTTCCACTCAGCCAGGTTTGGTTCAGGAGCGTCGATCCCAAGTTCACGGCAGACCACTCCCGAAAAATTGGATCTTTCCAGCATCAGAGGCGCCTCATAGAGACAGGGAAGTGTGATATTTTCTATAACGCAGTCCTCCTTGACGTTACAGAACATGGCTATCTTTTTAAAGATCGATCCCTCCAGTGGTTCATCACAGCGAAGTACGATAATGTCCGGATTGACACCCATCCCCTGCAGCTCTTTGACTGAATGCTGTGTAGGCTTTGATTTATGCTCGTCAGATCCGTGAAGGAACGGAACCAGTGTAACATGTATAAACAGGCTGTTCTCCCTGCCGACTTCCAGCGAGATCTGCCTTACTGCCTCTATAAAGGGCTGTCCCTCTATATCGCCTATCGTGCCGCCGATCTCGGTTATGACCACATCCGCATCAGTATGCTTTCCCACCCCGTACACAAATTCCTTGATCTCATTCGTGATATGCGGTATCACCTGTACGGTAGAACCCAAATACTCGCCTCTGCGTTCCTTGTTCAGTACATTCCAGTAAACCTTGCCGGTAGTCAGGTTGGAATATCTGTTCAGGTCTTCGTCTATAAAGCGTTCATAATGTCCCAGGTCAAGGTCTGTCTCTGCTCCATCCTCAGTCACGTACACTTCGCCGTGCTGGTACGGGCTCATGGTCCCGGGATCGACATTTATGTAAGGATCAAGCTTCTGAGCCGCGACTTTAAGTCCACGGCTTTTAAGCAGCCTTCCAAGGGATGCCGCCGTAATACCCTTGCCCAGTCCCGAAACTACTCCTCCTGTCACAAATATATATTTGGTCATGATGTCTGATACCTTCCTATTCTGTCAAGCCCAAAATTGAGATTTTTTAAGGCTTTGACGATTATTGTTTACCTCTAAAACAGAGCCGATAGTGATGGATATCATTGTAT
>JAILRI010000235.1 GCA_024698555.1 Lachnospiraceae bacterium | reverse complement strand
AAGCTGCAAAAAAAGCTGAAGAGGAAAAAGCTGCCGCGGATAAAGCAGCAAAGGAAGAAGCAGAAAGGAAAGCGGCAGAAGAGGCAGCAGCACGTGAAGCCGAGAAAAAGAAAGGCTATAATACGGGTATTACCTTTAATGATCTAGCAAGAAAACCGGATGATTTTAAAGGAAAAAAAGTACAGTTTTCAGGTAGGGTGCTTCAGGTGAATGAAGTCGACACTGAAATCCAGATACGTCTTGCGACAAAAAAGAATTCATGGGATCAATACTATGATGATGTAATATACATCTACTTTGATCGTTCGCTGATACCAGCGCGAATACTAGATGACGATATTATAACAATCTACGGAGTTTCAAGAGGACTATATACCTATACTACGGTTCTTGGCGCGTCTGTTACACTGCCGCTGATAGAGGTAGAAAAAATCGATATTTGATGAGAAAGGTGCTTTGTCAATGAGTATTATAATGATGCCTGTTGCTTAGAAAGCTTAAACCTGCTATAAATTCCCTGTCAAGAAGGTCTCATTCTTGACAGGGAATTGGAACCGAATGGACGGGGGCGGTAGTTCAATTTGAACATGACGGCGGCTTCAAAACTTCGTGAAGGGTAGTTACTTTCCGGATAGTTCTTCCAAAACAAACGGCATCATGTACAGAGGTTTAAAGCTCAGTTGTTCCATGTGTCCAATGTCCTTCTGCGAAAACAGATACTGTCTGTACACCTTTTTCGAATATTTGCGGCAAAATTCCAATATGGATTTATGCGTGTTTATGTTTGATGATTTGATTTCTATCGGCACGATTTTGGCATTAGAGGCTATTAGAAAATCAACCTCGTAAAAATGGATCTCATCATCTTTTTTCCAGGTGTGATAAAATAATTTATTTCCTGCCGCCGATATCATCTGTGCCGCAGCATTTTCATAAAGGTATCCAAGATTGGCGTCCAGTTTGTCACTCAGTAATTTGCTGTAAATTTTCTGTGTAACTTGTCAACGGAATTGAAAAGCATTGTGGTGAACAGCCCGATATCAGACAGATAGAGTTTATATGAATCTTCATCTGTAGTAGCGCCTAGGGATATGTTCGGATCTGTAACATTATATGATATTAAAACTGTCTTTGAATTCAAAAGTTCCGAAAATATTTCTTTGTCTTTATTTGTCATTCTTTTCCCTGTTGCATTGGAAATTACATATCTCTTTTTATTTGCAGAAAGCTGATTCGGTATAGAATTGTACATCTTCGATAGCCTTCCGCTGGGATCGATTTTATAGAAATCCTCTTCGTAAAGCTTTAAGATTGCGCGTTTTACTTTATCGATTGCCTCAAAATTATTCCCATTAACATACGCCTCCACGGCTTGAGGCATTCCGCCCACAGCCATATATGTGCGAAAATCTCTCATCAGTTTTCTGTTTGCCCCATCTCCGACAGGTTTATTTGTCCTATACAGTTCTCTTAATACATCGTAGGTGTCATTCCCGACTGCCCACATAAACTCTTCATAATCCATAGGGTAGACCTGTATAAAAAACTCCTCCGAAGGGATTACGATATCTTTGACATTCCTTTTTATGCTTATCAAAGAGCCGGTCTCAATATAACTGAACCTCCCATCGGCCACCAGATACTTGATTGCCTGTCTCACAAGCGGAGCTCTTTGTATTTCATCGAAAATAATAACAGATTCGCCTGGATACAGAGTTACCCTCGCTGTAGCCTGAAGCCTCAAAAAGAACATATCCAAGGAGGCTATATCTTCAAAAACCTCAAGGACATCTTTTTTTTATATTTGCAAAATCGATCCTGATATAGGATCTGTAATTGTTTCTTGCAAATTCCTCTGCAACCGTTGACTTTCCCACCCGTCTTGCTCCTTCCAGCATGACGGCGTATTTTTTTAAAAAACTGCATATTGTACAGATTATGTGATATAATTTATTTGCGTACCGTTATGGAATCCGCTAAATAACAAGGAGGCCTCTATGAAGCTGAAAAAAACCGTTTTGTTATTGATATTTGCATTAACGATAGCTATGATAATGCCGGAAGGCGTGTCACATTCGCAGTCTACAGCTGTAGAAGCTGCTACCGCTGCTCCTGCATTAACATCAAAAAAAATGACCGTGTTTGTCGGCAATGGTGAGAAGATATCACTGGCGAATTCCAAGATCATAAAAAAGACCACCTGGACAGTTACAGGTGCAGACAAGGACTGTATAAAGCTTTCCGCGAAAAAGAAGGGCTCGGTGAAGATAACGGGAAAAACTGCCGGTGAGGCGACCTTGAAGGCCAAGGTCATATACATGTCCGGAGGCAAGAAGAAATCAAAGACGCTTAAATGCGCCGTCAGGGTCAGGTACGACATTCCAGCGACCGAGTACGAAAGAGCAGTGTGGTACGGGATCGCGGATGCCGGAATGAGTGAAACGGATGCGGCTGCGGAGCCCATAACATATAAGGATTTTTGCGCAATGGCGGGCAGGATGATCAAACTGTACAAGCCATCCGCCATTAAGGGCTGGAACAAGCTTACAAAAAAGGCTCCCGATACTGTGATGAAGCGCGAAGCGGCATTCTTGGCCATGCATTATCTGGCGGAAGCGGTGGATCTGAATATTGTTAACGATCACATGCATCCTTATGAAGATTTTGATTTTTGCAGCAATGCGTCATGGGAGGATCCTGTGTTCAGCATAGATACACCGGTGAAATCAAACGTGGATCCTTTTTATGAAGATCGCCACATGTATTCGAGGATCGATAATGCCTCATTTTACTTTGTGATAAGGAGAAAGTCCTGTATCACGGGCTTTGCTCTTATGGAGCCTGTTGACGGTGACTGGCGCATCAAGGAAGATCTGACATATAAGGATGCCGTCGAAGCTGTCGTAAGGCTCTATGAGTCTGATGAGGAAGTGGCATTTGCAGCATCGGAGAAGATTCTGGAAAAGGTGCTCGAAACTCCCGAAGCAAAGGAAATATTAAAGAAAGCTGATGAACGCAGGGAAGCGATACTGAACACCGATAACAAGATTGTAAAGAGCGATACCTTTATTCAGGGCAAAACCTATACCGGAACCGCTTATTATGTTTCAAACAACGGTGATGATGATAACGACGGACTGAGTGAAGAAACACCAATTAAGACGATAGAGAGGCTCAGATGGATAGAGCTGCATGAGGGTGATGCCGTATTCTTCGAGCGCGGTTCGGTATGGGACGAATGTGAATATCTGATATTCGATGATGTGGAGCGGCTGACATTTTCCGCATACGGAGAAGGACCTAAGCCGGTGCTTTCCGGCTCGCTTGGCAACTCGTCGGGGGCGGACAAATGGACCCTGTACTATGAGGGTAAGGATGGAAGAAAGATATGGAAGTATCATGAGAAAACTCCCGAGGTAGGCGTGATAGTCTTCGATGACGGAGATGCTTATGCAAAGCGTGACACACCCTACTGGGATGACAAAAAATATATTGATATAGAAAATTACAGGCTCGGGGATGAATATGATGTGAAAAAACATCTGGAGAATATGTGCTTTTTCCCGGCTCTTGAATACAAGGAAGAACCGTATGACAGGATGTGGATGTTTTCCGACGGATTCGTTAAAAAAACCTGTACGTCCCTTTATGTTACGGGAAACTTGTATCTGCGCTGTGATGAGGGCAATCCCGGAGAGCTGTATAAAGATATCCGGATGAGCACCCCGCATTCCTTCATGCAGGGAATGTATGATTACGGAACCTGTGATAATCTTTGTTTTGCATATTCCACGCAGACTGTCTGCGGCGGAGCGACCCGGGAGAGGGGAGCCGGCGAGCATCTTATTTTCCAGAACTGCGAAGCCAAATGGATGGGCGGCGGAGTATATTATTACGGGGATGAGTTTCCCTCCATTAATCTGATGGGCGGCGGATTTAACATGAACGGTGGTTTCGAACAGATAATAAACTGCTACTCGCATCACTGTTATCAGGAGGGGCCGACCTGCGAGTCGTTTGAATACCTGGACGGAATGCTTGAGGATATGCATATCGAGGGCAATTTGACCGAATACTGCGTAATGGGCAACATGTTTACAAACTGGGATCAGACATGGAGGGATACGCATCTTTTCAAAAATGTTTCATACAGGGATAATATGGTACTGTTCAGCGGTTTTGAAAATATGTATACTGTAAAGCCCTTTTTTACCGAACAGGGGAGGTCTATTGAGTATATGTTAGGCTGGCTGACCACGGATTCAAGAGCTTTTGGGCTGATGACTGCTACCGACGGTCTCAACGCTTATGTTGGCAGCTTTGAGGTGAGCGACAATCTTTTCGCGTTTTCATACGGTAAACTTATAGAGATAAGCACATTTACAGAGAAATATTCAAAAGTATTCGACCGTAACACTTACGCCCAGCTACCCGGTTTTGCATGGTTGTCAGCCTACAGCGAGGCGGAGGGCACCTGGCATTCCCGCCCGCGCATGATCGACCCGAAAGCCGCTATCATCGACAAGATGGGTGATAAGAAGGCGAAGATCATAAGATTTTGAACCATGGGGACGGAACCATGGGGACGGAGTCAATGGTTCAAACTTCAGAACCACGGGCAGAACGACGGGGACGGGGAAAACGGTTCAAACTTGACTCACAACAAAATGAACCTATAACCCCGTCCCCCAGGGTCAGCGTTCGACATGGAGGATCAATATGAAGAGAACATATAAAAGCTGGCTGGAAGGGGATTTCACAAGCATCCAGAAGGAATACACGGATCCTACGCCTCTTCTTAAAGATGATGGGACGCTGCTCGCCGCCGGATGGGCGAGACACAATGTGTTTGACTATGACCGCAGGCTTGTAAAACACCAGATGAGGCGCAAGGAATGGGATTTCTACCAGATTGCGAATGGCGAGTATATGGCGCAGATCAGCTTTGCAAATATATCACTGGGAGGATATGCATCGGCCGTACTGGTGAATCTAAAGACCGGAGTGGTGGAAGCGAGCGTGATGAGTCCGTTTCTCGGCGGGAAAGATAAGTACGTGCTTCCGCCGAAGGGGGATGAGGAGTGTGCTTTGAGCCTGCGCGTGGGGAAAGCCCTGTTTGAGACCGAAACATTTTTTGACAGGCGGGATATCCGGTTCGAGATGGGAGAGGTTAAGTGTCATTTTACCATGGATATCATGCCGGGACTTGAAAATATCACCACCGTACTTCCGTTTGAAAATAAAGCTGACAGGTATTTTTGTACCACGAAACAGAACTCGATGCCGGTGGAGGGGTATTTTGCCGCATCCGGCAAGACTGTTGAATTTAAGAAGGATCGTGCTTTCTGTGTAATGGATTGGGGCAGGGTGTGTACGCCTTACTCGCTTGTCTGGTATTGGGGCAACGGCTCGACATATATCGATGATGCTGCCGGGATCAGGCATATATTCGGCTTCGAGATAACATGGGGCATCGGGGATGAGAGCAATGCTACCGAAACCGCCGTGTTCTATGACGGGAAGCTGCATAAGATAGGACCCGTGGACGTGGAGACATTTCCGAAGCCGGACGGGTATATGAAGCCCTGGCATTTCATTTCCCAGGACGGGCGGTTTGATATGGTGATGAAACCGTTTACTGACCACCATTCAGATCTGAACATTTTGGTCATGCGTATGCATTCCCACCAGGTTCACGGGCTCTGGAGCGGTTCCGTGATCTTAGACGACGGCACAAAACTCGAGATTCGGGACATGTACGCTTTCTGCGAGTATGTTGAGAACCGCTGGTGAGCGGAATTATAACGGAAGAACCTCATCCGTAACATCATTTTCAGATAAACGGGCTTCTATTTCCGCTTCGGGGAGACGGATACCATTTCCTATAAGACTTTTCAGTCGCACTAGGCAATCCCGGTACTCTTTTTTATCTATGCATTTTTCATTCAGTAGTCTGTCCAGCAATCCTATAGTACCAATTACCTTAACCTTTTCCGATGCAGCAGCTTTTCTTAAAGCATTATCCCCGGTAAGAAGGGTTATTTTTCGCTTTTTGGCTATTGCAAGAGCAATCCTGTCATAGACAGACAATCGTTTATACTTCCCCGACAACTCATCTGCATAGAATAATTCCTCTGTAGTAAGTTCAACTCCAAGTAATCCACCGTCAATCAGTTGGGACTTCAAATCATCAGGATATAGAAACTCCTTCTCTATGGCTTCATGAAACATGATATATGTACAGTTCATCCTAAAAGGCAACTGTGTCTTGGAGATTTTATAGAAATCTATCCAAACGTTCGTGTCACTGCTGATATATTTCACACCTCACACCTCCACAAGGCACAGCCTTTTTCCACATCAGTATAAGGAATTTGCAGCAGCTCCACACCCTTTTGAATACTTATATCTTCTTCGTTTATAGCTCTAAAAACCAATTGCTCAAAAAGTAACGGCTTTTCTCTCTCTATCCTGGTAGGTTCGTTCGTCCTCCACCCCGCCTTTCCAGCTTTAATATAAAAATTCTGTGCTACGTTGGAAGAAATCACCTTCGACTGTGATGCTCTCATTACAAGTAAAAACATTGAAATCCCATATTCTTTACATATAAGAGCGAAATCATTTGTAATAGCCCTTCTGCGAACACCCAACTCACGAACAATATCATCTCTTGTAATCAGAAAAGCCCCGCTTACTTCCGTAGCAAATTGTTCTTTGTTTGTATTCTCATCATTTTCAAACATCATGTGCGTAAGCTCATGTGATATTGTAGAGCGGATTCGCTCAGCCGTCATGTTCTTGTTTACCACGATGTATGGATATCCATTAACTGTGCCATTCATGCCAGAGAAATGGCGATTATCAAAGTCAAGCATTATAACCAGAATCCCCTGGTTCTCCAGCATAGCAATCACATCCTCAATCGGTCCCTTCTGTGGAATCGACAGCTTATTACGAAGCTGAACCGCATCTTTTTCAAAGTCACCGGATGATTTCAGGCAATGTATATCCGGTGGTGAAGGTAACGATTCTCCACCAAGGAAATCTACAGCATCAAAAAATCTGCCGCAATACTCTTCAACAGCTTCCCTTACATATTCCTGCTGTGATTTCGTCAACTGCGAACTCTTTCTGAACTCTCCATGAGCAAATACCAAATTATCGTTTCTCGAACTGATAAAATCAGCCACGCCAACATCCAGGGCTTTCGCCATTTTATTTATGATTTCAATTTCCGGTCTTCTGGTACCCTGCTCATAGTTGGTTATAGCCATCGGAGTTACGCCACATACTTCAGCTAAATCCTTCTTACTCATATTCTTTTTCAATCTATAGTACTTAAGATTCTTGTTAAACATGCCACCATCTCCTTTTACGTTTATTTTACATCATAAATTTTTATTTGTAAACATCACCTGTTTATTTTTTATCATATTTATATAAATAGTAAACGACAAGAACCCCAAAAATAATTCCAGATAAAAACCTCTTCCTTGCATATCATAGTGTCATATCTTACCTTTTCCTGTCAGTTCCCGCCTGTTCACAAGATAATCCATTTCCATAAAAATGCTGTTCCTGTATACTGAATCTGTAGTTGGGTGTGTCATTCCCGGCTTCCCAAGGTTCATAAGCGCCTGTTTTTACGCAATATCGGAAGCTGAGGATCACAGGCAATATCTTGACAGGAGGATGTGTATGAAAAGAAAAGCGTTATTTATCGGGGGAACAGGAACTATTTCGATGGCTATCACCAGGGCGCTGGCGAAGGACCCTGAGTGGGAGCTCTATCTGCTCAACAGGGGTTCGAGGGACGGTGAGCTTCCGGATGGCATTAAGACCATAAAAGCGGACATAAATGATGAAAGTGACGCAGCAAAAAAGCTTGAAGGTCTTAAATTTGACTGCGTATGTGATTTTATCGGGTTCGTACCGCAGCAGGTTGAAAGGGATTACCGTTTATTCAAAGGCAAAACGGCACAATACATGTATATCAGCTCCGCATCGGCATATAACAAGCCCTGCAGCAATTACCGGATCACAGAGGGTACGGCGCTGGCAAATCCTTACTGGGAATATTCAAGGAACAAGATACTCTGTGAACGTTTTCTGATGGAAAAATACGAAAAAGAAGGGTTCCCGGTCACCATCATCAGACCGAGCCATACCTATGACGAGAGAAATGTTCCCATGGGAGTTCACGGGAACAAGGGAAGCTGGCAGGTAATAAAACGCATGATGGAGAGCAAGCCCGTGATCGTTCACGGCGACGGCACCTCACTCTGGGCCATGACCTTTAACGAAGACTTCGCAAGAGGCTTCATCGGACTGATGGGTAATCCTCACGCGATCGGCGAGGCGTTCCAGATCACAAACGACGAAGTGCTGACCTGGAACCAGATCTTTAAGGCGGTCGCGGACGCGCTGGGCGTTGAATACAAGCCTTATTATGTAGCTTCAAAATATCTGGCCGAAGTCAGTGATTACGACTTTAACGGTTCCCTGCTGGGCGATAAGGCCAATTCCGTGGTCTTTGACAACAGTAAACTGAAAGCTGCGGTCCCGGATTTTACCTGCCATGTAAGATTTGAGCAGGGCATCAGAAAGACTCTTGATTACTGCCTGTCCCATCCGGAATGCCAGGTTCCCGATCCTGAATTTGATGCATTCTGTGACAAACTGATCGAAGCATTGGAAAGCGCAAAAGCGGCAATCAGAGGATAACGCGGCGCTTACCTGATCAGCACGGTTACGGGAAAATCTTCAACATACAGTTTTCTGACCGCTTCGGTTCCGAGGTCTTCATACGCGATGATCTCGGAACTTTTTATGCATTTTGAAAGAAGAGCTCCGGCTCCGCCTGTTGCGCTCATATAGACTGCTCCGTTTCGACGGATAGCATCGGTCACTTCATCTGAACGCCTTCCTTTGCCGATCATGCCCTTTAGTCCCAGATCAAGCAATATCGGCGTATACCTGTCCATCCTTCCGGAGGTAGTAGGACCTGCCGATCCGATAACCTGACCGGGCTTCGCGGGGGTAGGTCCTAAGTAGTATATCACCGCGCCCCTTAAATCAAACGGAAGGGCTTTGACAATACGCTCCCTGATCTCGTCAGTGATGATAGTTCCGTCCACCCCCGTATCCCCAACAGTCATACCGGCAGATGTCGAATCGGTATCCGGCCCCGATCCGTCCAAGGTCTCCAGTTCCTTCATCACAGTCTCAAACATCCGCTTATGAGCCGCGTCTCTTGCGGTATATACGGTTCCGGTCAGATACAGCACGTCCATAGGCCGGATCTTTTCAAGATCCTCTTCCGTAAATGGCAGATTTATATGATGATCCATACTTCCTCCATATTTTTAGCCGGGGCAGTTCTCTGGAAGCGAGCTTTAAGGAACTGCCCTCTCGCTTATCGCACAGTAAACGGCCTTACGCCGCTAATCATCTTTCAAAAATGGCTTCCCCGGCACGATCGTGTACAGCATTGATCACAGAGAAATACGTATTTAACGCCTCACAGCACCCTTGTCACATGCCGGTTCACATGGCAGCATATATTTACAGCCACCGGCATTCCCGCGATATGGGTAGGATATGTCTCGATATTCACGCCCAGAACCGTGTTTTTGCCTCCCATTCCGCCCGGACCTATATCGAGCTTGTTAAGCGAATCGAAAAGATCCTTCTGAAGTTCTTCAAGATAAGAGGTATCCGGCTGTTTTCTGCCATTCTTCGCCCCGGTCGTAGCAGCAAACTCACAGCTCTTACTACTATTGTAGTATGAGTGAACGGAATTTAGTTCATCAGTCAGCGCTTTTTTCGCCAAAACCGCGCATTTTTCAAAATCCGCCCCGATCCCGACTCCCACCACCATAGGCGGGCAGGCATTGGCACCGGCTTCCTTAACAGCGGTGATCACGGCATTTTTCACTCCTTCGATACCGTCTGCCGGCTTGAGCATAAATACCCTGCTCATATTCTCGCTGCCGAATCCCTTAGGCGCTATGGTTATCTCGATCTCATCGCCTTCAACGATTTCAGTATGAATGATCGCGGGCGTATTGTCATCCGTATTCTCTCTCAGAAGCGGATCCGAAACCACGGACTTTCTGAGATATCCGTCAGTATAGCCCTGCCTTACGCCATCATTGACAGCATCTTTTAATGATCCGCCGGTAAAATGTACATCCTGCCCGACCTTCAGGAATACAACAGCCATACCCGTATCCTGACAGATCGGTATCTCATCGGTATCGGCTATTTTCAGGTTTTCCTCCAGCTGTCCGAGGATCTTCAGGCCCAGCTCACCGGTTTCCGTCCGTGAGGCTTTCTCCAGCGCTGCCTTCATATCAGGCGCCAGACGCAGATTCGCCTCGATACACATTTCCCGTACTGCTGAGGTGACATGCCGTAAATCTAAAAATCTTATTTTCTTCGCAGCTTCCTGCAAATTTGCTGTATATTCCGGTTCCCCCGAATCAGTCATTCTACACGCATCTGCTGTTCCGTCGCGATCCGTCACTTGTTTTGTATCTTTATCCGCCAGCCTGTCATGAAGCTGACCGATCCTGTCCCTGACGCCTTTTCTTGCTTCTTCTATAGCCATCCCGATATTTTCAAGCATTTCACTGTTTGCGGACTTCACACGGTTAAAGAAGTTTTCGCCATCATCCCGCTCTTCCCCGTTTTCTTCCTCTTCATCGTACTCTCCGTACTCGCAGCCGGCATTTTCAACACGGATCCTGTCAACTAGTACACCTTCATGATACAGTTCGACCGTTCCCTGTCCATTCCCGCCGTTCCAAAGCCTGTTATGCCGTTTTTCGCCATTTGGGGATTCATAGTTGACGAGCAGCATATCCTCCTTTTCACAGGTCAGATCTGTCACCATGCGATCCTGACGGTTTGCCTGCTCCACATGCCATATGATCTGCGTATCGGTCTCATGGCAGTCAAATACGGTCTGCGTGTGCGTCCACACCTTGGAAAAGTTGAATTCATAAGGTGTTCCCTCATACCAGAATGCTGAAAGAAGCTTCCTGTCAAGGGCGACATGACCCACCTTCGGCCGGCCTCCTCCTATGTCAAATACGCTGTTTTCCAGTTTTCTGCCAGTGAGCTCACTTGTAAGATTGCAGGAGCTGATCCACACCCAGGGAGAGGTAAAATCCTTACCCCAGTTTTTATCGGCATATCCGAAGGAGGTCTCAGGATCGACTGTGTACCGCTCCCCGTTCCAGACCACTTCACCCTCATATGCCGTTTTCATGCCCTCCGCATGCCAGAACATCTCAAACGCCTGCAGATCCCTCATCGGTTCAGAAGCCCCATAACCTACGTTAAACGCAACCTGTTTGTCTATATGGAGCTTCCATGCCATGCTCCCGCTCTGACACATCCATTCAGGGTGCGCTGCTGCGTCCTCTGCCGATACCGAAACCGACCCTTTGGTCTTATCCTCGCTGAGAAAGCAGTCGTCCGCCTTGACGCGGAACGGCACGCCATAATCCACCTTTATCTCCTTCCAGCCGAAAAAGCGATGCAGCTGAGCCGCGTCCTTTCCCCATGAGCCGGCTTTTACCATCAGGTAAGAAGGCTTGATCCCTTTCTCTCTGTTCTCAGGAAGCTGTCCGAATACAGGCTTTTCCTCTCCATACTCAGGGTTGCACAAAAAGAATTCTATGAAAAAAGCCTTTTCTACACCTGTTTTCTCATGCCGGGCGGTAAACGAATGCCACCACCAGTCGTAACCGCACTTTGCCTGTTCTCCGAACAGCTGACATGCATTTCTTGAAATATCGTGTGCATTGAACATATCTTGCTTATCCCTCATGATCTGTATATGATTCCGCGTAAAAACTTTTCACTGTTTCTGCTCTATTCCACTCCGCTAAACTGTTATATCTGCCGGCTCGCATCCCGCAACGCTTATCAGGTCGCCGGGAGCAAGCCCTATCTGGCATCCGACCCTGCCGGCACTCACAAATATCCTCTCATATTGCGTGGCCGTTTCATGAATAAATGTCCTGAACTGCTTTTTCATCCCTATCGGCGAACACCCGCCGTGGACATATCCGGTAAGCGGCAGCAGCTCCTTCTGTTTGATCATGGCTACAGACTTCTCTCCTGCTGCCTTTGCCGCCTTTTTCAGATCCAGCTCCTCCCCAACCGGCACCACAAACACGTAGAACTGACCGGACTTGCCCTGTGTTACAAGCGTTTTAAAGACTTTATCCGGATCCTCGCCGAGTATCCCCGCGATCTGCTCTCCTGTAAAAGTCGGATCGGCTTCATAAGTATGACTCTCATACAATGTCTTTTTTGCGTCCAATACACGCATGACATTTGTTTTATCGTTGTTTTTCATATCGATGATCCTGTCTTCCGGAAAATTACTTCATGAATACGAACTCCTCGAGTTCGCAGATGACCCTGTCGATAAAGAAGCTGCCGGGCCAGGTTTCTCTCTTCACGTCCAGGTCTGCGACAAAATAGAGCGCATGGCGGCCGGTCACATTTTTTACTCTGGTGCGGTAGATTCCGTCACCAAGCCCTGTTTCCACAACACCTATCTCCGTTCCGGGAAGCTTATTTCCTACGGAATCATAGGGAACCGTTTCGGGAACATCAGCGGTACCGGTGCCGCCGGTGGAATCTGCGGCTGCCGCGGGTGCGGCTCCTCCGTTGCCGCCTGTCGCGAGCTTCGAAATGTCACTATCTGCCCCGGTTCCATCGATCATGATATGCAGCTTGCCCCGGCATCCCATTCCGCCTGTCTTAACGGCAAACTCCATGGTCTTTGTGGAATCATCCTCACCGAAATCGAAATATTTATAGCCTATCACACATCCGTCCTTAACCTGCGTTATGACACGTCTGAACAGATCCTTCTCGGTCACAAAGCAGCCTCCGGTCAGGACACATGCGGTCTCAGCCTTCACCGGCATATAGGGATCAAGAGACTCCTCAAATCCGAGGGAGGTCATCTCTACCGGCGGGATAGTCCCGTCAGGAAGTATGTTAACTTTTTCCACGCAGGCGCGTCTGGAGAACATAGTGTTGTTCGTCATCCTGTGATAAAATACATACCACTGGTCCCCCACCCTGCACAGTGACCCGTGATTGTTGCCTGCGGGATAATCAATGCCGTTGTCTATGATATAGCCGCGGTAGGTAAAAGGTCCCACCGGTGAATCAGAAGTTGCGTAAGCGAGCCTGCTGCCCTTTCTCGGAGAATAGATCAGGTAGTAGGTATTTCCTATCTTTCTCGGAGAGCTGGCCTCATAGAAGCGCTGCTCGGGATGAACCTCACGCCTGTCGTCTATGACCCGTTTCTTTAAGCTTCCCGGCAGTACCTTGTACATGGTTTCAGGGTCGAGCTCGTTCATGTTCGAACCCTCAAAGCCGTAGTAAACAAAAACACGGCAAGATTTGCCGCCGGCGGCATCTTCGAATACATCCACCAGTACGCCCGGATCGTTATAAATACCGTAATCTCCCGCATCCTCCGGGGCGTATTCATACGTCGAAAGGAACTTAAACGGTCCTTCGGGTCTGTCGCTGACACTCACACAGCCCTTAGAACCGGCTATATACGTGTATAGATAGTATTTCCCGTCTTTTTCGACCACATCCGGCGCGTACAGCTCATGATCGGTATGCGGCACACTTGACTCATGGTCGTTATCAGGTCTTGTCTGGAAGATATGTCCGTGGCATACCCAGTGATTTAAGTCATCTACCGGCGCGCTCCAGCATTTAAGCTTATAGTCGCAGAATTCACCACTGCCGTACCTGTCATGCGACCCATAGAGGTACACTCTGTTCCCGAACTGCCTCGGTTCGCCGTCAGGAATACATTCCCATAAAGGTAATATCGGATTTGCCATGTTGTAAGCCCTCCTATAGTTTTTGCTGAACAAAATCAGTCTTTTACGTATGATTGTACACAATAAATCCTGATTCCGCAAGGGATATTTGCCGTAACTGCTTGCCAATATACTACATTGACGGCATCATTTTATTATGTTATACCCGATAGAAATAACGCTTAACGCAACTGTCCGCTGTCAGCAGCGAACGGTTGTCCTGCGGTGATGAAAGGACTACCTGTCGAAAATGAAAAACTCTGCAGCATCCTGGACGATCAGGTATACATTGCTGAACATATCATATTTTGTAGCTTTTTGCACGATCCATGCATACGCCGCCGTGTATCTGCTGGCTCACGGCTTCAGCAACACCGAGGTCGGTATCCTGCTGGCTGTCGCGAACATTGCTTCATCGCTCGCACAGCCGCTGGTTGCCGGGATCATCGATAAGCCCAACCGGCTCACCAACAAAAAATTCATTTTCATATCGGTGCTCACCATACTTTCCGGGGCACTGCTGCTCATGTTCGCGCAGGATAACAAGCCCGTAATCTTCATAGTGTTCGCGCTGATCTACATGATCCAGTTCACCTACATGCCGGTAATGACCGCCCTGTGCTTTGAATACAGGAAAGCAGGCTGCAACATTGTGTACGGACTGGCCAGAGGCTTAGGTTCCGCGGGCTTTGCCGTTACTTCAGGTTTTATCGGTGTGATAGTGGAAAGACGCGGCGTACAGGTGCTGCTGGCAGTAACGGTCGCGGCGATGGCTGCTTCCGCTTTAGTCATCCTGACCTTCAAAATGCCCAAGACCCCGCCTTGTTCGACCGTTGATCCGGTCAAAGCCGATGATGCCGTCAAAGGCAAAGCTCACAACAATCTAAAAGAATTCATCGGGATTTATCCAGCATTTTCACTGTTTATCATTGCGTCAGTCTGCTTCTATTTCGCCCACAATATGATCAATGATTTTATGATACAGATAATACGTGAGCTGGGCGGAGCCGAGAAGGAGCTTGGTTTTTCCAATTTTCTGCAGGCCCTGCTTGAGCTTCCTGTAATGGCTCTGATAGGTATAGTGCACAAAAAGGTTTCTTCAAAGGCTCTGCTGCTTATTTCGGGAACAGCATTCCTGGTCAAGATCGCCATACTGGTCTTTGCCAGAAGTATGACCGCCATGTACTTAAGCCAGTCATTCCAGATGCTCGCTTACGCGGTTTTTATCCCCGCCACCGCCTTTTATGTCAATGAGACCATGGAGGAACTCGATCAGGTTAAGGGACAGGCCTTCATTACCACCTCGATCACCCTCGGCGGCGTATTTTCCAACTTTATCAGCGGAAGGATCATCGATCTGTTTTCTGTCAGAACCGCCCTGATCGTCGGTACAGCCGTATGTGCCGCCGGGGTAGCCATAGCCTTTGTTGCCATGAATCTTCCGGCTTACAGGCCGGAGCACACCAATGAAAGGAATGCCTCATGAATACTCTCTGGAAGCTCACCAAGGAAGCCGCCCGCTACAAAGGACTGTATGTGATCGCTATCCTCTCCACCTTCGGTCTCACGATAGTCAACCTGTCCGCGCCGAAGGTCCTCTCATCCATGACAGGCATTGTGGAAAAGGGGATGGACGAGCAGGGTCTGGGCACTGTGAAAATGCTGGCGCTGCTCCTGCTAGGACTCTATCTGCTGCGCGTATTGTTCAGGTTCTTAAGCAATTATCTCGCTCACCGCGCCGCATGGTATCTGGTCGGCGACCTGCGCAGCCGCCTGTACAACAAGCTCCAGAGCCTTGATTTAGGTTTCTTTCATGACAAGCAGACAGGCGACCTCATGAGCCGCGTAGTCAATGATACCCGTGATTTTGAGCTGCTTTACGCCCACATGATCCCCGATATCATCACGAATCTCGTAACCTTTGCGGGGGTGCTCATCATCCTGCTTACCATCAACTGGAAGCTCGCGCTCATCACCTGCTGCCCGATCCCTCTGATACTGATATCAGGCGTGATCTTCGCCAAAAAGGTCCGTCCGTATTTCAAGGAATCACAGCGCGTCATGGGCGAGCTGAACGCGCAGCTGCAGGACAGCCTGTCCGGTCTCCACGAGATCCAGGCATTCGGACAGGAGGCTTATGAGGGAGAACGTGTCCGTAAAAAGAGCTTCGATCAGGTAGTGGCCATGCTCCGCGCGCTCAAAGCCAGCGCGATCTTTCATCCTACCGTGGAGCTTTTATCCTCTGCCGGAACCGTGCTGGTGGTATTCTTTGGCGGCCTTTTAGCCTATCGCAGCCAGCTCTCTATCGAGGACATAGTAGCCTTCGTCCTGTATCTGTCGCTGTTCTACGCCCCCGTATCGGGACTTGCCAACCTCCTTGAGAACCTGCAGCAGTCGCTGGCCGGAGCAGAACGTGTGACCCTGATCCTCGATACTCCTTCGGCTATCAGAAACGATCCGGATGCCGCCGACCTGAAAGACGTAAAAGGAGCGATCACATTTGAAAACGTGTCATTCCATTATGAAAATGAAATACCCGTGCTTAACAACATCAGCTTCTCCTGCGAGCCCGGCATGATGGTAGCGCTCGTGGGGCCCACAGGCGTTGGCAAGACCACCATGTCCCAGCTGATCTCGCGGTTTTATGATGTTACCGAAGGCCGGATACTCATAGACGGACAGGATATCAGGAAGGTCACTCTTGAGTCCTTAAGGCACAGTATTTCACCTGTGCTGCAGGATACCTTCCTTTTCAACGGGACGATCGCCGAGAATATTGGCTATGCCCGCCCCGATGCTTCTCCTGACGAAATAGAGGCGGCTGCGAAGGCAGCGAATATCCATGACGATATCCTCAATATGCACGACGGATACGAAACTCAGGTCGGAGAACGCGGTCTGCGTCTTTCCGGAGGACAAAAACAGCGCGTAGCCATCGCCCGCGCCATTTTACGCCAAAGTCCCATTATCATTTTGGATGAAGCTACCGCTTCAGTGGACGTTCAGACCGAACGCCAGATACAGTCAGCCATTCAGAAGCTTACCGGCAAGCGTACCATCATTGCCATAGCACACCGCCTCTCCACCATCATGAACGCCGACCTGATCCTCGTCATTCACGAAGGAAGGATAGTCGAACAGGGCAATCACGCTCAGCTGATGGAAAAGAAGGGCTTCTATTACAGGCTGCAGAGCACAGAATGATCTGCCTGTATCGAGTAGGCTGACTCCTACTCGATCCGATGGGTCATCTCGAAAGCAGAGCTTTCTCGATGACCGTTCACTCAGCCCTCAGTCTGCAAGCAAGCTTGCACTGAGGGCATTCGCTTATCGCACAAAAAAGCTGCCTCGCAGGGATGCGCGGCAGCCTTTTCTTTTGGTTTACTTAGTGTATAGTTAGCTTTAAGCCTTCCACAGCGAGTGCAGGTTGCAGTAGGCGTATACCGCCTCAACCTCGTCGCCGTCACAGATGGCAAATACAGCCTCGGGAGCATCACCGGGCTTAAGCGACTTGCGCTGGTTGCCTCCTTTGGTCTTTAATGCTATCCACTCGATGTAGTGCTCTGCCTCCATAGGATGAGCCGCACTGCCGACCTTCACTGTTACTTTACCATCCTTAACCTCAAATACAGGCACATGCTTCTCTACGGAAGCATCCGTCGTTCCCGGAACGATCTCTTCCATAGGCTTGCCGCAGCAAACTACCGGCACGCCGGTCTTCTTCACGATCGCGACTATCTGTCCGCACACGGGACAGCGGTAAAATTTCATCTCCATAGTAAACCTCCTTGATCAAATACCTTCAACACCGACAAAACCAGGTAACATACTTATTTTCTATCACCTAACTTTACAGATATGATACCATAAAACACGTTCTCTGTCAATGATTTATACCAGGCCCGCTGGATTTTTTCAGTCCGCTCGCAGCGTACCAAATGTAATTAAAAACATGTTACAATATAATTTATTATATATCGTTGTTCCGGTCGGTTTTGGACAGCGGTATAAGATCAAAATTACAGACAAAGGAAGGTGAAAGCATGAGTGTGAAACTTAGAAAATTAATTGCTTTATTTGCGGTATTCTGCCTGATGCTGACCTGCGTTCCGGCAAACAGCGAAACCGTTAAGGCACTGGCTGACGAACCCGAAAACACCGAATATCACGGTGACGGACGTGAATATCACTGGTCCGATGAGTATTATAACGAAGTTCGTAACTATGTCTACGGAAAACATTATGGTGATTATGAGAACATAACCCTTCCGGGCGATGGACACAGGATGCGCGTGATCGAAGACTCGTACTATCTGCTGAATAAGGAAACCGATGATCATGATCTGTGGACTTATGTATTCGGCACCATCACCGTAAGCGGCGATACCAAGTTTGAAGCCTGGCCCCGTACCCAGAGACTGGTCGTTGAGTCCGGCGTAACATTCCATTGTGTTGAAAATCACTGGCAGGAACCCGTTACCCCCGGTGCTATAGAATACATTGACCGTTATGACCCCAGCGGCATCAGCATCCAGGATGGCGGCGAAGCCATCATCAAAGGAACCATGATCATTGATGACTGCCCGTTTATCGATGAACATCAGGAACGCGAAGATGACGGCAGCGGAGAGCCCAACTACTTCTATTTCAGACCCGGATCCACCTTAACCATCACAAACACCGGCAAGGTGCAGGTGATCGGCAACGGCAGACTGATGATGGGTAATTATGAGGCCGAGAATCCCGGCGCAACTCTTAACATCGAAGGAAAAGGTGTTTTAGAGCTGACCAACAATACCGTAACCTATACCCCCTCAACAGACGATCCCCTGTTCATATTCGTTTACTGGAATCCCGATGATCTGATCACGTACGCGCTGTTTGAGATCGACGGACAGACCAGTTGGAGATGGTACGAGAACGGCGGTACCTGGATCACCTCATGGGGTGAGGACTGGAGACCTAACGGCTGGACCGATCCCGGAAGCGAGTTTGTAGTGGAGGCTTCTTCTACCGGTTCCGGCAGTATAGCTCTGACCGCGGGCATGGATTACTACCGTGTCGGTAATACTGTTAAGCAGTTATATCAGGGCGCGGAATTAAAAGACGGCGTAAATGTCACCTTTACTCCCGCCAGCGGTTATCAGCTCTCTTCTGTCAAGATAGACGGTACGGCCGTAGCGCTTGACAGTCTCAAAAAGAGTGATACAGGCTATATATACGAGATCAGGGAATTACCGAAGAATACTACTACTAAGTATGACATGGAGCCTGTTGTTACCGAAAACGATAAGAAGATAAAGGCTACACGCGATAAGGTTCGTCCTGACGGTCTGCATATCGTATCGATAGAAGCAGCATTTAGTGCGATCTCGACCTCCGTTCCTTCCTACAGCGATTACTCCTACACCGCTCCTGCCGAAACTACTACCACTACAGACGGCACAGGAAGTACGTCAGACACCTCCACCGCAGGAACCACTGTTACGGAGAACGCCGACGGCACCAAAACCACCACTACCGAAAACGCTGACGGTTCATCGTTCGAGAGTACCGTAACTACCACCGCGGCAGGCAAGGTTGTCGCAGAGGTTGTAACGATCGGGGCAAACGGAAAGCTTTCCATCACCCTTGAGACCGACAAGCCCAACGGCGACGAGGTCGTAAAGGCATTTGCCTCCGCAAAGGGCAACGGTATCAAGCTTACCGACTATGATACAAAGGGTAAGACCGCTCTGATTCCTTCTGAAGTAAAGGGCATCCGATGGCAATGCACAGCTTGATCAGTACTTCTCTTGATGCCTGTCTTTCCCCTTTAAGCACCTGGTAAACATAACTCTTGCTGAGCAATGACCTGCGTATCACCTCCGCAGGCGCCATCCCGTATTTCTCCATCAGCCCTGAAAACCTTTCACCCACGGTCTCCTGTAAAAATACCGGGTCATTTTCAACGATAAGCTTCTTAAACCATTCCGGATCCGAATTGTTCAAGCGTTCCAATTCCTTTGCAGTCAGTCTGTCTCCCACGGTTTCCCCCAATATTATCCATGTCTGTTTGATGACACGCGCTGCTGGTTTCGTCAGTTTATTCCGTTATGCCGCACTGTCCGGTTTTGTTGTGTCTTCCGTTTTCATCGTGCTTTTCAGCTTTGCCTGCCTTCCGGTTTTGTCTTGCTTTCCGGCTTTGCCTGCCTTCCGGTTTTGTCATGTCTTACGGTTTCGTCATGCCTTACGGTTTCGTCACGCCTTCCTGTGACCTGCGAGTATCTCTTTATAATCATACAGATTCTTTCTCAACAGCGTAGGAATGTCCAGCTCATACGGACATCGGGTCTTGCACAGCCCGCAGTCGACGCAATCCTCGATCTTCATCATGCGATCCTGCCACTCCTTTTCCAGAAACTGTGCAGAAGGAGCGCGTCTGATCAGCTGAGCCATCCTGGCGCAGTTATTGATCTGGATGCCGACAGTACAGGGCGAGCAGTATCCGCATCCGCGGCAGAAGTCACCCATCAGCTCCTCACGCTCTTTTTGTATAAATGCCTCGATGTCGGCATTCATAGCCACATCCTTATGAAAATAGGAAAGCCACTCCTCCAGCTCCTCATCACGCTGTATCCCCCAGATAGGAAGCACCTCATAGCGGCTCATAAATGCCATGCAGGCATCGGCATTGGTAAGTAATCCGCCCGATAGCCCCTTCATGGCGATAAAGCCCATATCTGCCTCCCTGCATGCTTCGGCGAGCTTTATATCGCGATCCGAAGCAAGGTAGCTGAAGGGAAACTGTAATGTTTCATACAGACCGCTTTCCACGATCTCTTCCGCGATGCCTATCTTATGCGCGGTGATACCGATATGCCGGATCATCCCTTTTTCCTTTGCCTGCAGCATCGCCTCATACAATCCGGTGCCGTCCCCGGGCCTGTAGCACTGCTTCGCGCAATGCAGCTGGTAAATATCTATATGATCCGTGCGCAGGTTACGCAGCGAAGTTTCCAGATCCTTCCAAAACTTATCAACAGTATCCGCCTGGGTTTTTGAGGCGATAAATACCTTATCCCGCATACCGTCAAAGGCTTTGCCAAGCTTTTCTTCACTGTCCGAATAGGCTCTCGCGGTGTCAAAAAACGTCATACCGCCCTCATATGCCCTGCGCAGCATCCTGACCGCCGTTTCGGTATCCACCCGCTGTACGGGAAGCGCGCCGAAGGCGTTCTGCGGTGAAACTATACCGGTCCTGCCCAAAGTAATATTTTTCATTCTGCTTCTCCCCCCATAAACAAAGCTTAAAAAAGTCCGTCTGAATACCTGCTTTGAAGTTATGGTATCACATGACGTTTGGTATGTCAAAAAATTACTGAAACTGCCGCCCTCCAGAAGAAGAGAAAAAATAAAAAGTCAACTAAAAGTGTTCCATTTTTTATAAAATTGTGATATCATATTCATACTTTTATTACCATCTGTTTTGATGTGATAATGAAGCTTATTCAAAAATTCAGCAAAAGGAAGGTGGACTTTATGAACAGCAGTTTTAAGAAACTGATCGCACTGTTTGCCGTATTCTGCCTGGTACTCTCCTGCGTACCGGTAAGCGGCGGAACCGTACAGGCGCAGGCAGCCGAGGAGTATACCTATTACTTCTGGGGAGACCATAACCCTGAAACGTATACCGAATTACTGAATGTAAGTGATCATACTCAGGATCATGGTTTTGTTCAGGTAATGTGCTCAAACGGTTGTTTCAGGATCTACGACGATACGATCACAGAAATTGCGATCCATGCGAATACCGGCGGTGAAAACGGACACGGCACGCCGTCGAATTACGTGGTTTCACCCGGCGCGATCGTCTACAATATCGGTGAGACCATTCACAGTATCTACGGAAATGAATATAAAGAATATGCCATAGCCGTAACCACGAAAAAAAGCTCCGTTAAAGTTTATTATTTTCCTGACGAGGGTTATGACGCCGGAATATGCTCTCCCGAAATCAATGTTAACGGGAAGGACTGGATCCATTATAGTGGATCTCAGGGTGATTATACCTTTGATTACGCACCTTTTATAAATTCCGATGGCACTAAAGGCGATCATGCCGATTGCTCCGTAGCCTTCTTTAAGCAAAAGCTCTATGTGAACTTTCCTTTTGCTTCGATAAAAGGTCCGTGGAGCGAAAGCGACGGTAAGCTGTACTTCTATAACGAAGCAATGGGTTTCGTCATCATCGATGGCTCCATCAGGGATAGTCTGTATGTTGTTCCCGATCCCTCGCTCAAAAAGAATTACTGGGATAACGACGGCTTCAATGTAGAAGTAGAAAGAAACGAAGACGCGATAAAGAATGCGTTTAAGCTGGGACCCGGATTTGAGAATAATGATTATAATACCTTTGTCCTCTTCTATGACGTTCCTACCGGAGAGAATGACGAATGGGGGCATGAGATCATGGAGCGCCATGATGTGGCTCTCTTCCACGAAAACGGTAAAGTTAAAATCTGGGAGCCTATTGAAACCTGGCCCGAAGAGGTTGAGACCGACCTTACCACTCCTGAGATTCTCTGCCAGTCATGGAGCCGTACTATGGTCAATTTCGGCTGCTCGGAGATCCCTCCCGTTGTCGCGAAGGACGGTTCTTCCATATCCTTCTACAATGATAAAGATAAGGCGATGAAGATCACCGTAACTGCCACTGACAATACAAAGATTTCTGCCTATACTTACGATTACTGGGTAGATGGCAATAATGAAAAGCAGTATTACATCGATATCTGGTTCAACGGACGTAATTTCACCCTTACATTTGAGTGTGCCGCGGGGTATACGTTTGAATCCGGCTACAGGTATATCGTTGACAATGACTACTCCGACAAGCCCAATGTTGCCGAATACAGCGCCAATGGAACCTATCCTGTAACCCTGAAAGACCCTATCAATGACAATGAGTTCTTCTTTATGTGGATGAAGGTAGAGAAGAAACAGCCTGCCTCCACCTCGGTTCCTTCCTACAGCGATTACTCATATACCGCTCCTGCCGATACCACAACCACCACTACGGACGGTACGGGAAGCACCACTGCGGGAACCACCACTACTGAAAACGCTGACGGCACCAAGACTACCACAACCGAAAACGCTGACGGTTCCAAGACCTCCACTACAGAGGGTACTGACGGAACCAAGACCACTACCACTGAGGGCACTGACGGAACCAAGACCACCACGACTGAAAGTACTGACGGAACCAAGACCACCACTACTGAGAGCAAGGATGGTTCCAAGTCCACTACGACCGAGAACAAGGACGGTTCCAAGGTTACTACCACAGAAAGCGCTGACGGTACCAAGTCTACCACCACTGAAACTACAGACGGCACGAAAACCACTCTGACCGAGAATAAGGATGGTTCGACCACCACCAAGACTGAGAATAAGGACGGTTCGAGTAACTCTACTACTGTTAAGGAAAACAGCGACGGCACCAAGACCACCCAGACCGAAGACAAGAAGGCGGACGGCACCGTGACTGCCACCACCAAGACGGAGAAAAAGGACGGTACCACCGAAACAAAGACTGAGAAGACCGGCAAGAACGGTACCAAGGAAGTTGAAACAAAGACCGAGGATAAGAACGGCAACTCAAAGACCGAGACTCAGCAGCTCGACGCAAGCGGCAAGGTCGTAAGCAAGACTGAAGAGACTGTTTCCAAGGATTACAAGGGAACCGAAACCGTTGAGACCAAGGTTGAGAACGCCGACGGCTCATCTCTCGCCAGTACCGTTACTACCAGCACGGCGGGAAAGGTTGTTGCCGAGGTAGTTGAGATCGCCTCAAACGGCAAGCTCTCCATCACCCTTGAGACCGACAAACCCAACGGCGATGAGGTCGTAAAGGAATTTACCTCCGCAAAGGACGACGGTATCAAGCTTACCGATTATGACACAAAGGGTAAGACCGCTGTTATCCCTGCATTCGTCAAGGGTTTCGCGGTTACCACCATCGGCAAGGGCGCGCTCAAGAACAGCTCGATCAAGAAGATCACCCTTCCCGATACCATTACCACCATCGGCAAGGGCGCATTCCAGAACGCCAAGGATCTGAAGACCATCGTGCTCAGTTCGGGTATCACACAGATATCACCCAAGGCTTTCGCAGGAATAGCCAAGAACGCACAGTTCAAGATCAACGCCGCCACTAAGGAAGAATTTGAACGGATCGTCAATCTGATCAAGGCTTCCGGCGTTGACAAGAGTGTAAAGTTCAAGCAGATCGATTAACAGACTGATTTACGAGGATCGGCGGCAGCTACGTCGATCCTCGTTCATTACCGATACTTTGCGGGAGATGTATATGAAGCTGGTAAAGACTGAAGATGCTGTAGGCAAGGTATTGTGCCACGACATAACTCAGATCATTAAAGATGTTACAAAGGATGCCGTATTCCGGAAAGGACATATCATCAGGGAAGAGGATATTCCCGTATTGCTGGACTGCGGCAAGGAAAACGTCTATGTGCTGGAACTGGGCGAAGACGGCGGCAATGATGTGATCCATGAAGATGATGCCGCTTCTTTTCTGTGTGATCTGTGTCAGGGTGAAAATCTGTATCGCGGTAATGTTAAAGAAGGCAAGATCGAGCTCTTCGCAGAGTGTGACGGTCTGCTTAAGACAGATGAAGCGGGCGTACTGGCTGTAAACAGCGCCGGAGAGATGATGATCGCCTCAAGGCACGGCAATTTCCCCGTAAAAAAGGGAGACAAGATCGCAGGAACCCGGATCATTCCGCTGGTGATCGAAAAAGAGAAGCTCCTGGCCGTAAAGGACAAATGTAAATCCGGCCCATTGTACAAGGTTCTTCCTTTCAGACACAAAAAAGCCGCTGTCATCGCTACCGGAAGCGAGATCCTGAAGGGAAGGATAAAAGATACCTTTACTCCGGTCATTGAAGGGAAGCTTTCTGAATACGATACTGAGATAGTTTACAAGGCAACTCCCGGAGATGATCATGAAAAAATAACAGAAGAAATCTTACGGGCGGTTAATTCTTACGGAGCCGATCTGGTACTTTGTACCGGGGGCATGAGTGTAGACCCGGATGACCGTACACCGCTGGCCATTCGCAACACCGGTGCCGAAGTAGTCTGTTATGGCGCGCCTGTACTTCCCGGGGCGATGTTCATGCTTGCTTACTATAACAGTTCATCCGCCGGAAACGTAAGTAATATCCCCGTTATGGGGCTGCCCGGGTGCGTGATGTTCCATGGAAGGACCATCTTCGACCTCATACTTCCCCGTATCATGGCGGACGACATCGTAACCGGAGCAGAAATAGCTGCCCTCGGAACCGGCGGTATGTGTCTGGGCTGCGAGACCTGCACATTTCCGAACTGTGGATTCGGGAAGTAGTAGAATTTAGCTAACTAAAGTAATCGTCCGTTACCGGATAGACATGTTTGATGTGTCTATCCGGCTGAGGGTGCTGAAATGTTATCTGAATAGTTGCAAATTAAGGAGGATCTACCTGTATGAAGAAAATTGCGGTGATAGGAAGCATAAATATGGATATGACGGCTACAGCCGCTCGTATCCCGCGCCCAGGTGAAACTATAAGCGCAACATCCATGCGATATGTTCCGGGCGGCAAGGGAGCCAACCAGGCAGTTGCTGCGGCGCGCCTCGGTGGTGATGTGACCATGTTCGGATGTGTGGGTGATGACGGTTTCGGAAGCCGTCTTATCGAGAATCTGCAGACCAATGGCGTAAAGACAGGTCATATAGACACTGTGAAGGACATATCCAGCGGCATAGCAATGATCGTGGTTGCGGAAAACGATAACGCCATCACGGTCATTCCCGGCGCAAACGCACTGGTCACAGAAGAGTACATCGACAGGCATCTGGACGCGATCCTGGAGGCGGATATCATACTGCTGCAAAACGAGATCCCGGCTGAGACCGTAGCTTACGCCGTTTCGCGCATGACTGAGCCGGCTAAGCACGATCATATAAGTAAAACAGATAACTCTGCACTTTCTCCGGAGACTAACCGTATCATCATTTATAATCCCGCGCCTGCCAGACCGGTGGATGCTTCCCTGCTGGACATGGTGAGCTTTTTCACACCCAATGAACATGAGGCGCGCATAGTCCTTGGCGACGAGACTACGCCTGTAGAAGAACTCATAGAAAAGTTCCGCGGACGCCTGATCATTACCCTCGGCTCCAAAGGTGTGGCCGGCTATGACAAAGAATATGTGCAGATCCCTGCCATAAAAGCTACAGTATGCGATACCACCGGCGCGGGCGATACCATGAACGGAGCGTTTGCATACGCTCTGTCCGCCGGGATGAGTTATACTGAAGCACTGCGTTTCTCCAATACGGCAGCCGGCATATCCACCGAAAAGTCCGGCGCGCTGCTTCCTGCCAGCTCCAGCGCTGCCAGCGAGTTCTTTGCGGCCTGTTCAAGAGAAACATTGCCTGCAAGTACTGTAACACCCAGAATATCAACCGTGGGACTTTTGGCAGCCAATATCAGCGCCGCAACGTCATCCCCCGCAGTATCGCTGTCTATGATAATCTTGTGTATTTCAGACATTTTAAACTCCTTTCGTAAGCACTATCTGTATGATCACGCCGTGATCGAGTTTCCTGTATACAGCTGGAAATACTTGCCCTTTGCGGCTATCAGCTCGTCATGGGAGCCGCGTTCGATGATGCGTCCCTGTTCGAGTACCATGATACAGTCGCTGTTCTTGACCGTAGAAAGCCTGTGGGCGATAACAAATGTCGTCCTGCCGCTCATGAGCTTGTCCATACCCTCCTGCACCAGCTTCTCGGTACGTGTATCGATCGAGGATGTAGCTTCGTCCAGGATCAATACGGGCGGGTCGGCAACTGCGGCACGCGCTATGGCCAGAAGCTGACGCTGTCCCTGGCTTAAGTTCGCTCCATCGCCGGTCAGCATGGTATTATAGCCGTCAGGCAGTCTCCTTATGAAGCTGTGGGCATTGGCAAGCTTTGCCGCCGCGATCACCTCTTCGTCGGTCGCGTCCAGCTTACCGTAACGGATATTGTCCATAACCGTTCCGGTAAAAAGGTGGGTTTCCTGAAGAACTATGCCCAGTGAATGCCTCAGATCGGCTTTCTTTATCTTGTTTACATTGATACCGTCGTATCTGATCTTACCGTCCTGAATATCGTAAAAACGGTTGATCAGGTTGGTAATGGTGGTCTTGCCGGCTCCGGTAGAGCCTACGAAAGCGATCTTCTGGCCGGGCGTCGCGAACAGCTTGATATCATGCAGTACCATCTTCTCCTCGGTATAACCGAAATCGACATCATCAAAGACTACATCTCCCTTTAATTCTACATATGTAGTAGTATCATCGGCCTTATGATAGTGCTTCCATGCCCAGATTCCCGTTCTTTCCTCCGTTTCGGTAACCGGGTCACCTATGGGCGTGCTGGCTACCGCATTTCCACCGTTAATAGCCTTTCGTGCCTCGTCGATCTTCAGTCTGTCCTCAGCCTCCATTTTGGAAGTATTAACAGCTGCGCTCTTTTCGACACTGCCGCCGTTTTTGGCGGCTGCCGCTTTCCTTGCTTCCTCAGCCTTCTTGTTGAACTCTTCCAGCTCAGCGCCTTCAAGCCTTCTGGCATTGACCAGAGTCACGTAGCCTTCATCCACCTCAGGCTTCTCATCCATCAGCTTGAAGATACGTTCTCCGCCTGCAAGCGCCATAACTATGAAGTTCACCTGCATGCTTATCTGGTTGATAGGCATGTTGAGGTTCCTGTTAAATGTCAGGAAGCTGGCCAAAGCTCCGAGGCTGAAGCTGAAGCCCCAGTAGCCCTTTATGGCCATAAGTCCGCCCACTATCGCTACCACCACATAGCTCACATTGCCAAGCTGGGCGTTGATAGGCATAATGATATTGGCATAGCGATTAGCGTTGTACGATGAGTCGCACAGCGCGGTATTCAGCCCGTCAAAATCGCGGATCGTTTCATCCTCGTGACAGAACACCTTGATCACCTTCTGGCCCGACATCATCTCTTCGATAAAGCCATTTAAAGCACCTAAGTCTGTCTGCTGTTTTTTAAAGAATTTTCCGCTTAAACCGGAAACCTTCTTGGTAACGATCAGCATCACGCCTATCATGACGAGAGAGACAAGTGTCAGCGGCGCGTTCAGAATGATCATGGAGATCAGAACACTCACTATGGTAATGGCGCTGTTGATCAGCTGGGGTACGCTCTGACTGATCATCTGGCGCATGGTATCCACATCGTTGGTGTACAGCGACATGATATCGCCGTGAGCGTGAGTATCAAAATATTTGATCGGCAGGGTCTCCATGTGCCCGAACATATCGTCACGCAGCTTTCTCATGAAGCCCTGGTTGATGACTACCATGACACGCTGCTGTATAAATGCCGCGATGATACCTATCAGCACACAGCCCGATACACGGAATATCTCATGCGCGAGAGGTGTAAAATCGGGATTCTCCGACTTAAGCAGCGGAAGGATGTAGCCGTCGATAAGGGTCCTGGTAAAAAGGGTTCCCTGTACCGTCATCATTTGTACGGTAGTAATGATACATACCGCAACTACTATCCATAGTGCGAGATTGTCTAAAATCATGTATTTTAACAATCTTTTAACTATCAAACCGGGGTTTTCAACCGTAGGTTTCATACCCCTGGGTAGACTACGAGGTCCGGGTCCGGGCATTATCGATCACCTCCCGCTTCATCGAAATCACCGCTTCCACCGGTCTGGGATTCATAAACATCACGGTAGATAGCGTTTCCTGCCAGCAATTCCTCATGAGTGCCGAAGCCGTTGACCTTGCCGTCTTCCATTACTATGATACGGTCGGCATCCTTTACGCTGGCGATACGCTGCGCTATGATCAGCTTGGTGGTTCCGGGGATCTCCTCGGCAAAAGCCCTGCGGATCTTCGCGTCAGTCGATGTATCGACGGCGCTGGTGCTGTCATCGAGTATCAGGATCTTGGGCTTCTTCATCAGAGCCCTCGCGATACACAGACGCTGTTTCTGTCCGCCGGAAACATTGGTTCCGCCCTGCTCGATACGCGTATTGTATCCGTCGGGCATCTTATCTATAAACTCGTCAGCGCAGGCGAGTCTGCATGCCCGCTTGCATTCTTCTTCAAATGCTTTTCTTTCTTCTTCGGTTTCTTCGGGTTCACTGCCCATAACCGCTGTCGGTCCGTCTCCCGCGAAATCACGGACTATGACCATATTGCCGTTTTCGTCCTTCATGCGCTTCTTACGCAGACCCCAGCGAAGGTTGTCCATGATCGTTCCCGAGAAGAGCACATTTTTCTGCAGCACCACGCTTACTTCATCACGCAGCGCTTCTATATCGTACTCGCGGACATCCCTGCCGCCTACCTTTACCGAACCGTCGTTAACGTCATACAGACGGCTGATAAGGTTTACAAGGGTGGATTTCGCGCTGCCCGTGCTTCCGATGATGCCTATGGTCTCTCCTGCTTTGATTTTTAAATTGATGTCGGAAAGGACATTTTCATTGCCGTCCTTCTTATATCTGAAATTCACATGATCGAATTCGATGCAGCCGTCGGCCACCTCCCAGACAGGATGCTCCGGGTTCTTTATGTCCGGAACCTCTGTCAGCACTTCATTGATACGCTTGAAGCTTGCCATGCTCATGGACATCATGATGAATATCATGGAAAGCATCATCAGGTTCATCAGAATGGCCATATTATATGACAGAAGGCTGATCAGATTACCTGTGGTAAGCTCGGTCTGATGGCTGTTTACGATCATCTTGGCGCCTATCCAGCTTATCAGCATGATACAGGTGTAAACAGTAAGGTTCATGACCGGTCCAGTGAAGGTCGTGATGTTTTCCGCATGTGTAAATATCTTGTATATATTGTTGCTGGCCTTTTTGAACTTGGAAATCTCATGATCCTCGCGGACATAAGCCTTTACTACACGGATCGCCGACACATTTTCCTGTACGCTCGAATTAAGATCGTCATACTTGGGAAATGCCTGCTCAAAGGCTTTGGTCGCGTGAGAGATGATAAATGCCAGAACGCAGGCAAGGAACAGGATCGCCACTAAGAAGATCAGTGAAATCTTTACATTGATCGAAAATGACATGACCATGGCGATGATCAGGGTAGCCGGCGCTCTCATGCACATTCTCAGAACCATCTGAAAAGCATTCTGAACATTGGACACATCAGTGGTAAGACGGGTCACCAGACCGGCAGTACTGAATTTGTCAATGTTCGCGAATGAGAAGGTCTGTATACGGTCAAACATTCCCTTACGAAGATTCTTCGCAAATCCGGTAGAGGCTTTTGAGGCGTATTTACCGCCCAAAATACCCGCGAACAGACTGATGACGGCAGCAATGACCATGAAACCGCCTATTTTCAAAATATGGTTCATATCTCCCTTGTCGATACCGTTATCCACAAGGGATGCCATCATCAGCGGAACGATCATTTCCATGATGACCTCAATGACCATAAAGCAGGGCGTCGCCAGAGATGCGCCCTTGTATTCCTTGACATAGGAAAGAAGTCTCTTGATCAACTCTGTGTATACCTCCATAAAAATTTTATATCTCTTTAAGATGCAGCAGCCTCGACCTGAAATCACCGTTATAGGCGCCGGTCATGTTTATACCGGCATACATAAGGACATCGCCGCCCAGTACCAGCTCCTCATCGGTTTCATTACCTGTCCCGATATCAAAATACCGCAAAGAATAAGTCTTGTCGGGATCGAGTCCTTTGAGCTTTACCACACGGGGTTTCATATTCGCGTGGTTGAGTACCTGTACCAATGTGACCAGAGCCTCCGATTTATCCTTTGAGACCACTTCCCAGCAGTCCCATTCATGGTTCTCCTGATATGATGCCACACGCAGATAATCACCCTCCCGCACCAGGTCGTTATACTTATGGTACATCGCCACCTGCTTCGGTATCATCTCCTGATCGGCCTTCGGGATCTTCGTCACATCCAGTTCGTAACCAAAGGTGCCGGCCAACGCCACATAACCTCTGGTCTCAAACGGCGTGACCCTTCCAACCGCGTGATTCGGACAGTCGCTCACATGCGCCCCCATGGTGGAAAGCGGATAAATAAGCGCTGTACCCTGCTGTATCGCAAGTCTTTCTATCGCGTCGGTATCGTCAGAAGTCCAGATCTGCGGGCTGTAATACAGCATGCCGGGATCAAATCTCGCGCCGCCTCCGGAACAGTTCTCCAGAAGCAGGTCGGGAAATTCGCTGACCAGCCTTTCCTGCAGTTCATACACTCCCAGCACATATCTGTGGAACAGTTCGCCCTGCGAATCTTTATCGAGCCCGGAGCTGCCCAGATCTGTGAGCTGTCTGTTCATATCCCATTTCAGATACTCGATATGAGCGCTTTTAAGGACCTTTTCCACCTGTGAAAATACATAATCCCTGATCTCCTTACGCGAAAGATCAAGTACCAGCTGGGCGCGGCTCAGGGTAGGTTTCCGCCCCGGAATCTGTATAGCCCAGTCCGGGTGTTCCCTGAACAGATCCGAATCGGGGCTGATCATCTCCGGCTCCATCCAGATGCCGAACTTAAGCCCTATCGCATTCACCTCATCGACCAGGTGCTTCAAACCGCCTTTAAGCTTGTTTTCATTGACATACCAGTCGCCTAAGGAGCTGTTATCATCGTTTCTGTGCCCGAACCATCCGTCATCCATGACCAGCATCTCTATGCCGTATTCCTTAGCCTGCTTCGCGATGGCAATGAGCTTGTCGGTATCAAAGTCAAAATATGTGGCTTCCCAGTTATTGATCAGTATCGGCCTCTTCCTGTGCAGATATCTGCTGCGTATGAGATGATTCCGGTACAGATCGTGGAAATTCCGTGTCATGGTACCAATCCCTTCCGCCGAGAACACGCTGATGACCTCAGGCGTATGGAATTCCTCACCCGCTCGCAGATTCCAGCTAAAATCTACAGGATCGATCCCCATCAGCACTCTGACCTGATCGAACTGGGAACGCTCCGCCTGTGCGATAAAATTGCCGGAATATACGAAATTGAAGCCGTAAACATGACCGTGATCTTCATCCGCGCCTCTTTCGCATACCGCGATAAAAGGATGCTCCTGATGGCTGGACTCGCCGCGGCACGAAGAAACCGAATGTTTTCCGTATCCCAGCGGCTGACGGTCCATCCACCGTTCTCTGGCCCAGGAGCCGTGGAGAAAGATCGTGTCGTATTCCGCCCCGTATAATTCTACGCACGTAGAAAGTGCTTTCGTAAGCTTTATATTGTTGTATTTTCCTGTATTTTTAAATTTTACACTGCGGACGATCGCGTCATTATCATCAAAAACACTGTAATAAAGCGTGATTTCCAGACCGTTAGCCTCATCCAGACAAAGGATCTCAAGCGTTTTGCAGCCTCGTTCCTGTGAATCGGTACTATCTGAACCGGTTTCTGTGATATTCGTTACCGCACAGACCGCAGTATCACCCTTTTGTACGGCATTCCCCTCAAATGTAGCCGGAAGCCCCGGAATTGCGGGCTTACCGTCGTAAATCCTGTGTGTACTGTAAGAAAGCGAAGTAGCCGTATGCCCATCGGGATTTATCACGCTGAACGCGTCATCGCGGTAGTCGCCCAGCCCATGATTCGGGTATTCAAACGGGGTACAGTCAAGAAAAGAACAGCGTTCCCTTTCATTTTTGGAAGGCATGAAAGGATGAAGCTTAAGCCTTGCCGGATCGTCAAGAATATGATCTCTCAGTCTGCGTCCGTAGTACAGATGTACCGGAAACCCCTCTGTATCCGCTATCTGCAGCATATAAGTAGTGTTGGGTGTATCCAGTTTAAAAATACGTTCCTGCTCAAAGAATTCAATATTCATATTAATCTCCATGCCCGGCGCTTTATGCGAGGCGGTGCGCGGGAAATCCGCAAAAGGAGGTGTCCCGTGCCGCGTCAGTGGCTATCCGGGCTCGCATAAACAGCCGTGAAAACTGTTTTACCTCATGCCGCGTCATCCCTGTCAAACAGATTCTTAACACGTGCCGCCCAATCCCTGAGACGCTTGAAGCGCCGGTTCAGATTGCCTGCGACATCGATATTGAGGTTGGGATATGCCTTTGCCATACGTCTCTGTACAAAGGAAAGCCTGGGCTGACCCTCCTCGTAGTCCTTACCAAACCGCCGCGTGAGCCTGCCCAGAGTCCTGTCATAGATCTCTTCGCATTTGGCCTTAAAGGCAGCCATGCGGCCTTTTTCGGTTTCAAAGCCCTCGCCCTTGGACAGCGGCGCGCCTTCATCCGCAAGCTCATCCAGGCAGCGCTCCAGAGCCTCCTCGCGGAGTGCTTCGTCATGAAGCTCCTCAGTCCTGTCCTTAGAAAAACCGTCCCGTAGCGCGATAAACCCTTTCCATCCTGCCATGCGCTTTACTTTTTCACCAACTATCCAGTTCCAGCTATGTATATGTCCGAATTCGGCTGCTCCGGGTTCGCCCTTTGGAGAAGTGAGGTTTTCCAGCCCCGCCATCAGTTTGTCTTTGCCTGCTGCCAGTTTATTCTTTCCGGCTTCTATCACATCAGGCAGTCCCATCTTTTCGATCTGGGCCTCAAACCGCTCTTTCTGCCTGTCATAGGACTCGAGAGTTTTTAAGGTTCCGTCGGAAAGCCCCTTTCCCACCATCTCGGAAACCTTGTTCAGGATATGATCGAGATCGTTGGTCGCAACCACTATGGCTCTGATCTTGGCCAGATCGGCCACTGTGATGATGAGGTCTACCGCGAATATGGAATAATACGCCGCGTAAAGAGGCGGCAGCGCCTCGGCAGGGATCTTCTCATACAGCTTCATGACCGCGGGATGCAGTACCTTCATCACCAGCGTACAGGCAACTCCCCATATGATAGAAAATCTTATGCAGATATAGCCTTTGAAATTCAGCACTTCCTTATCATAATCCCACCATTTCTGATGAAAATATTTTTCGAGCGTCCAGCCCACCACCAGTTCCAGCACGGTCGTCAGCAGCATGGAGCCGAAGAACAGAGCCGGCAGGCTTTCCATGAAAGGAGTCAGACATAAAATGACGACATTGCCGCCCACTCCGTAAATAGGACAGACCGGGCCGTTTAAGAATCCCCGGTTTACGAATTTGCGCTGATTATAGGTTGCGAGCATTACCTCGCCGCACCAGCCTATAGTCGAATAAATAATAAAGAAAAAGGCCAAATGTGAAAGGGTGTAACTCATCTTCCACCTCCGTAAAAAGACGTGTATTCAGAGCAGCTGCTCCATCAGCGATTCCATGAACTCATCCCGGGCTTCCTCATCGGTCAGATCCGCGGACAGAGTCTCTTTCACGCTTTCACGCCTTATAAATGCTTCCTTGACAGAGGAAATGATCATAAAGGATTTGATCCTCTGCTCATTGACAAAATGCTCTATGAACTGGTTTTTCATGCGCTCGTTCATCCGGGGATTGCTGCGGACCTCCTCGATCTTCTTATGGTCTGCCATCGCATACGCGAAAGCATCCACAAGCTTTGAGGTATAATCCTGACCGGAGGGATTCTCTGCGTCACGAAGCAGAGCAGCCCTTGCGATCGCCTCGTGACTGATCAGGAAGCTCATGACCGCTTTCGCGGCATTGGTAGTCGCCTCATCCCTCGTGATCTCGTCACCGCTGGCGAGGATGGATTCCCCGTCAGCAGTTCCGGTCAGCATCTCAAAAAGTTCCCTGAACACAGAATCAATACACTGGCAGACCAGTTGCTCCTTTGATTCAAAATAGTGGTTTACCAGTCCTACGCCTATCTTCGCCCTTGCGGCTATCTTGCGGATGGTCACCGCGTTTAAGTCGCCGCCGCGTTCCAAGATCAGGTCGGTGGTAATTTTGAGGATCTTCTCCCTGGTTTCGGCCGCGCCCATCAGTTAGCCGCCTTTACCTTGATCCACAGCTCCGACAGCTTCTTGCGCAGGTTCTCATTGTCATGGAAAATTTCATCCTTCGGATTGTTTCTCGGCAGGTATGCCTCATTATCCGCGTACTCGCCATCCTCGGCGGTCATTTCCTCAAGTACCTGGGCATTGGGAGAAGCATAACCCACCGCAAGGGTATTGTCCTTGCAAACCTGATATCTTATAGCATAGTTGATAAATTCATGTGCCAGATCGGCGTTTTCCGCATTGGCAGGAATGACAAAAGCATCACACCATACGTTGGTGCCGCAATCAGGTGTAAAGTAGCTCATATCCTCATTTTCGGAAAGGATGGTAACCGCGTCGCCGCTGTAGACTATGGCCATATCCTTGGTACCGTTGATCATGCCGTCGATGACATCATCAGTCACATAGATCGGAGCCATCGTTTTGTTGAGCTCAACCAGCCACTCATACGCGGCATTGATTTCATCCTCATTGTCGGTATTGCACGAATATCCCAACTGCTTGAATGCAAGCATGAAGCTGTCTCTTTCGGAATCGTACATATAGATCTTGCCTGAGTACCGGGTATCCTTTAAGATATCATAGCCCTTCGCTTCCAGATCCGCTTTATCTACATGATCATGGTTGTATACAATACCCACGGTTCCCCAGAAATAAGGTATCGAGTACTCATTGGCGGGGTCATAGTCAAGTCCTAAGACCTGGTCCGACAGGTTCGAAAAATTCGTGATCTTTGTTCTGTCTATCTTCTGCAGCAGCTTCTCCTTCAAAAGGCGCTCGATCATATAGTCCGAGGGAACCAGCACATCATAGGAATCGCCTGCGGCCAGCTTGGTATACATCATCTCGTTGGAATCAAAATATTCCACGATCACCTTTACACCGAACTCTTTCTCAAAGTCCGAAACAAAATTGTCCGACATATACTCGCCGGGAATGAAGAGCTTGAGCTTCTTCTGCTGCGAGCACGCAGTGAACGCGAAGCACACTGCCAAAATCAAAACAATAGATACGATCCTTCCTGCTTTTTTCAATTTACTTTCCTCCTGTTGTATCTTTCTTATCTTTCCGCTGTGCCACAGCGGGTATTATATTGCTCAAAAGCAAAAATACCGAAATTATCACGATGATCAGGGACGACAGCGCGTTTATCGACGGATTGATACGCTTCGACATGGTATAGACTATGATGGAAATATTGGATACTCCGTTACCAGTCACGAAATACGAGATAACGAAATCGTCAAAACTCATGGTGAACGCTATCAGCGCGCCGCTGATGATACCGGGTCTGACCTGGGGTACTATGACCTTTACCAGCGCCTGAAACGGCGTTGCGCCCAGATCCATCGCCGCGTCAGCCAGATTCGGATCGAGAGTCCTCAGCTTCGGCATGATGCTTAAGATCACATACGGCGTACAGAACATGATATGTGCGAGCAGCATGGTCAGGAAACCTTTTCTGACATGGACCGCGCTGTACAGCATGAGCAGACCGATCGCGGTAACTATCTCCGGATTCATGATGGGCAGATCATTGATCTGGCTCACGATGTTCTTCATGATCTTGTGAGATTTTGACAGACCTATGGCGGCGACAGTTCCGACCACTGTAGAGATCAAAGTCGCGAGCACAGCCGTAAGTATCGTGTAAAATACTGCTTCCATCATGGTACGGTCACCCAGCATCTTTGAGTACCACTGAAGCGAGAAGCCCGCAAATCTGGTAAGAGACCTGCTGTCATTGAATGAAAATATGACCGTATACAGTATCGGAGCGTAGAAAAACAGTACCAGCAGCATCATCAGAGCAGTGGAGCCTATGCGTTTTTTCTTTCTCATGTCGCGCTCCTTTCCGCCACCTCAGTCGTATCGACCTTCTTCGTGATATACATGGATATCATGATGATAATGGCCATTATAAGGGAGATCGCGCTTCCGAAATTCCAGTCGCCGGATGTCAGAAACTGCGATTCGATCAGATTGCCGACCAGCACATACTGCCCACCCCCCAGCATCTTGGGGATACAGAAGGACGATACAGCAGGCAGGAACACCAGCGTGATGCCGCTGATGACTCCGGGTATGGACAGCGGAAGGGTGATCTTGGTAAAACACTTGAAGCTGTCCGCTCCCAGATCCTGCGCAGCCTCTATAAGAGAGTGATCCATCTTGGTCAACGACGTATAGATCTGCAGTATCATGAAGGGTATAAAATTATAAACCATACCAAGTACTACCGCAAATTCGGTATAAAGCATGGTGGCCGGACCTATACCGAAAAATCCGAGGAAATGGTTGATCACGCCGTCATCCTGCAGGATCCCGATCCATGCGTATGTACGCACCAGCATGTTGATCCAGGTCGGAAATGTGATGATCAGTACCCACCTCATCTTGAGCCCCTCGCTGCATCTGGCTATATAGTACGCGGCGGGGTAGCCTAACAGCACACAAAGCACTGTGGTGGTCAGGGCTACTCTTAAGGAGCGTCCCAGTACTTCCAGAAATACCTTATCGGTAATGAAGCGCTTGAAATTCTCCAGGGTAAATGAGAACTGCGTTACCGAATTGCCCTGCTTCGTAAATGCGTAAAACACTATCAGGAGCATCGGCATTACGATCATGACAGATATCCATACCACATAGGGGTAGGTCATTTTGCGAAATTGTTTCATCTACTTTATTTCCTCATAACATGTATGTCTTCAGGCGTGAAGGTAAGCCCTACCGCGCTTCCTACTTCCGTCTGATCCGTGGTATCCACCCTGTACTCATATCCCAGGGTCTTAAAGGTCACCGTATAAGCGCCGGGCAGTATGGTTTCAGGGTCAAAATCATACTCGACATCCGTGATCTCCACCGGGCTTCCGTCCTCGAGATCGTATGCAACGGCATTTGCCCAGATCTTCAGGTCGGTATCCAGCACCATACTTTCCTGGATCTCATCCACCTTTTTGAAGAAATTAACGGCATATATCTCCTCGCCGAATTCCTCATCCACGGCCCTGTTTATATCCTCCACGATCATGTTGGCCGTATAGGAGGTTCCTGCCGCCGTAAAGAAGGTCACCGGATAAGTACCGTTCTCCTTTTTGATATCGTGTTCAACCCTTACTATGGATATACGTTCGTCATTGTCCGGGTTCCAGGCCTGCGCATCAGCACGGTCAATGATATACGCGTCGGTAATCTCCTCCACATCATCCTCGTCCAGATAAAAATCATTGGCAGACATCATTTCATGAGCTTCCTCGTTAAGCACGGGCTTATCATTGGAAACATACATTTTCACCTGGATGGAAGTACCGGCCTTTGTTTCTACAACTGTCTCATAATGAACTCCCTTAAAGAGTACGCTTCTGACTATTCCTTTGAGCTTTCCGTCTCTTACGGGAACGATATCGAGATCCTCGGGGCGGATGACCACATCAACCTTTTCATTTTTCGCGAAGCCTCTGTCCACACACTCAAATGTCTTGTCACCGAACATGACTTTGCAGTCATCGAGCATGGTACCGTCCACGATATTGCTGGCTCCTATGAAGTTGGCGACATAGCGGTTTGCCGGCTCATTGTAGATATCCGTAGGTGAGCCGATCTGCTGTATCTCGCCCTCTTTCATGACCACGATCTTATCCGACATGGTCAGAGCCTCTTCCTGGTCATGAGTAACAAAGATAAAGGTAATGCCTACTTCCTGCTGTATCTTTTTGAGCTCCCTCTGCATTTCCTTGCGGAGTTTGGCATCAAGCGCGCTCAAAGGCTCATCGAGGAGCAGGACACCGGGCTCGTTAACGAGGGCGCGGGCGATGGCGACACGCTGCTGCTGTCCGCCGGACATTTCACTTACACCGCGTTTGCCGTAATCCTCAAGTCCTACGAGCTTCAGCATACGGGTAACCTTCTGGGTGATCAGATCCTTGGGTTCTTTCTTGATATTCAGCCCGAAAGCCACATTATCAAACACATTCATGTGCGGAAACAGCGCGTATTTCTGGAAAACGGTATTCAGATCCCGCTTATGGGGCGGCAGAGCCGTGATATCCACACCGTCATAGATGACGCTTCCCTCATCGGGCTCAAGAAATCCCGCCAGAATACGCAAAAGCGTGGTTTTACCGCACCCTGAAGGCCCCAAAAGAGTTACGAACTCATTTTCATATATATCGAGATTGATACCTTTAAGGATCACCTGTCCATCAAAGGACTTGACTATATTTCTGAACTGCACGAGCTTTTTCATGCATTACCTCCCTGAATCCTGATATTTGTAAGCGCCACCTGATCACCGGTCAGCGCAGCGTAAACCTCGCCGGTCCCATCCGGAAGAGTTGTAGTATTCTTAACATACAGCCCCTGATTCTCGGTAGTGACCGATATCTTATTGCCGGCGCGCCCAAAACTGACAACACAGTCAAAGCCTTCCTTGCACGCTTTTTTCCAGGCATCCCAGCCTTCGAAATCATCATTTCTGTTAACGATAAGCTTATTCTCGGCAAACCCGTCCACATCCCAGTTCTCTCCGTCCAGACGGGTGAGCGCGTATTCTCTGTAATTTTTTCCTTTAACCTTCTTATCATCAGAACTGAAGATCACGATATACGGACAATGCCAGATAAGCCTTGCCGTAGGCAGACTTAAAGTATGGAAGCTGACAGTCATGCCGTCTGTGATCGCAATACCGTCTGTGGCTGCCGATCTGCTCCCATCGATCTGAATATTGGGAATATCACCGGCCGGACCGTTCAGATAACTGATCGGATCCGCTATCCTTGAGATATAGTCTTTACTTACGGGCATTTCCGACCTGCTGACAGCTATCTCACTGATACGGCAGTATTCGCCGGTAAGTCCGATATACGCGTATCTGGAGCTGTCGGGAAGCGCCAGGGTAACCTCGGTTATCTTCCGGCTGTCATCGATCCTGATCAGCACATGATCATTGATATTTACCGCTTCTATATCATAAACCGTTTCCTTGTCACGCGAACGGGATCTGGTTTTTTCCGCGTCTTTTTCAAATTCCAGCACCTGGGTACGTCTGACGTTCTTTTCGGAAACATGTCCGTCCAGCCATATTTCACCATATTCAAAATACGCCAGTTCCCTGATCAGCTTCTCAGACTCATGCACTCTACCGTCCAGCGAATCAAACAGGATGATCGCGGGCGAACGTGAGACAGTACCATCGGGCGCCGTTCCTTCGGGTTTGAATTTCAGGTGAATGCCGGTCATGTTCTGTGTCAGAAGTATACCGTCGGAAACCTCACCCCTGTAAATACCGCATACCAGCTCGTCCCGCCCTGCGAGATTACCTGCGACAGTGCGTTCCCTCATCTTGTATTCACTGTCAAGGTCTATCAGATGCTGCATGATCTTGGCATATTCGGGATCAAACTGCGTCCCTGCTCCCTTGACTATCTCCTCTCGTACCAGCTGTTGGGGGATGGCATCGCGGTAGCTTCGGTTGGATGTCATGGCGTCATAGGCATCCGCGACTGAAATGATCCTCGCGATCTCCGGAATATCATCGCCTTTTAACCTGTCAGGGTATCCCTTGCCGTCATAACGCTCATGGTGAAAATGAGCACCTATGCTCAGATAGGGATATTCGCTGATGCTGGTAAGTATCTGATTGCCCATAACCGGATGCTGTTTGATCACCTCATACTCTTCCGGAGTCAGCTTGCCGTTTTTATTGATGATATTGTCCGCTATACCTATCTTGCCTACATCATGCAGCAGACCGGCATAATATATCCTGCGACATTCCTCATCGCTCATTCCGGCTTCTCTTGCTATCTTCTCCGCGTATTCCGCGACCCTTTCGGAATGGCCGTGAGAATACTCATCCTTTGCGTCGATCGCTCCGACTAAGGCTGTTGCGGTCTGTTCGAAGAGCCTCTCGGTAAAGCCGCGCTGCGCCCGCAGATTTTCAACTTCATTTTTCTGATATCTTTCTATCGTCACATTACGCCTGTAGATCAGAATAACCGTAATGATCGTAAAAACATTGGAGAACAGACCTGCCGCGCTGCTCGTATTATGCATGAAAAAGATGCTCCTGATAAGCATCGGAAACTGGAACAAAAGCAGAGTAAGTGAAGTTATAAATCCCAGTTTGCCAAAAAATACCACCATGAAAATGATGCATATATTGGCCAGAGGAGACAAAATTCCGTTCAGGGTAACTACCGGAATGATCACACTTCCCTGATTCAGAACGATAACCTCCTGGGAACCCGCGACCCGCGTCATAGATAAAGTCGTAACAAGGTATATCAGAAGAAAAAGGACATAAATGATCTTTGAGGGCTCGCGTCTTTTTGTGCCTCCCCCATACTTCTTTGCCTTTTCCGGCCTTGTATCGGCGTTGTCTTTCTTATCAGAATCTTTAATCATTAACAGTTCCTCTCTCTCGCTTTTTCATCCCTTAAAAGCCCCGTAGCCTTCTCCCCACACCTCACGTACATCATTTATGGTCACAAATGCCTGCGGATCTGCCGCATATACGATATCGAGAAGCTTAACGATCTCTTTCTTGCCTACGACACAGAACAGCAGCTTTTTGTCGGCATGCGTATACATTCCTTCTCCGTCCAGCCCCGTCACTCCCCTGTCGAGGGCAAACATGATCTCTTTCGCTATATCCTCATACTTATCCGACACGATGAACGCGCATTTCGCGAATTTCATACCTTCAAGCAGGCCATCTGATACCTTTGATACTACATACACAGCTATTACTGAGTACAGCGCCTTGTTTAGTCCGAATGACAAGGCTCCCGCCAGGACTATGATCCCGTCTATGATCAGCAGCAGCCGGGGCACGGAATAGTATGGAAACTTCTTCTGAAGCAGCATGCCCAGAGTCTCGGTTCCGCCTGTGGTGGACATGGTAAGGAACACCAGACCTGTGCCGACCCCCGACAGCACTCCCCCGAATACCGCAGACAACAGATAATCTGCCTCAAAAAGCGGTTCGGTCGGTATCAGTGAAAGGAAGACGGTCAGCATGGACGCCGCAAATACGGTCTTTGACACAAATTTAAAACCGAGCACCTTTAAAGCCGCAATAAGTATTGGTATATTGCAGACCGCATATGTCAGCCAGGTCGGGATCCCGTTCTCCAGCCACCTGGCCGAAAGATGTTTTATCATGACACCCAGGCCGGTGATCCCTCCCGTGACCAGCTCCATCGGATCGTATATTCTGTTGATGGCGACAGCCATCACGAGCGTACCTGCCAGTATGAACAGTATGTCTCTGACAAGACTCTTTTTCGTTATCAATTCCAGCATATCTGTTTGCTATTTTAGTTCCCTGACTTTCACTTTTTTACTCTGTCCAGCTCGTAAGCGAATATCCACTGCTGTACGATGCCGCGGTAACCGGCATATTTACTGAAATGCATATCCGCCAGCTTCTCATAATCCGTCTGAGTGAGTTTGTTCTGCGGCATGACGCCCTGTTTCTGCGCTGCGCCGCGTTGTTTCTGCGCTATGCCGGAGCCCTTTCTTGCTGCACTGTATTCTTTCCGGGCTAAGCAGGATTCCTTCTGCATTATTTCTGAATCTTCTTGTTTTATTCCCGATTCTTTCAGTGTTATACCGCATTCTTCAGAAGTACGTACGGAATAATACTCACGATACAGGATGTCCTTAATATGCGTATCTATGGGAAACGCATCCACATACCCGGCTCCAAAGAGCGCTACGCAGTTGGCGACCTTATCTCCGACCCCGGTAAATGACTTTAAGAATTCCAAAGCCTGTTTCAGCCCCATGTTTTCTGCATTCGCAGCTTCTGCTTCCTTATGCGAATATTCTACAGCTGTCTCATATATATATCTTTCCCGATATCCCAGGGACAGGCCTTTAAGTCCATCGAGCCCGGCAGAAGCGATCGCTTCCGGAGCAGGAAACGTATACCATACTGCGTCATCAACGGACTGCGATTCTTGTGATGAAGCTCCATGCGCTGACTCCGCATAGGTCACTGCATTCCCCGCCGGCAGAATCCTCTTCTCACCGAACCTTGCGCACAGACCTTCTATACATCTGCGGATGGAAGGTATCTGCTTCTGCTGGGAAATAATAAAGCTGATAAGCATTTCCCAAAGATCCTGATGAAGTATCCTTATGCCGCTTTTTGACTCACAGGCAGCCGCCACAAAAGCATCGCCGCTTTCAAGCGCAGTCTTTACCATGGCAGCATAGTCCCTGTCCAGGTCAAAATAGCGTCTCCAATATTCTTCAAATTCGTCATCGTTGCAGAAAAACGTCACTTCTTCGCCCTGCTGCGTCAGTTCCAGCCGGCGGCCGGCACTGTACACCACGAAATGTCCGTCCTTTGGCTCATACATCCGGAATATCTGACCGCTGTTCATGATCCCGCGAAGATCAAAACAGGGAATATTTCTGGTGATCATGTCTTACAGCGCTTTTTTAATAGCAGCAAGGAGATCAGCGTATTCCTCAAATGCGGGCAGTTCCGGATGATCCGCCTTGATCTGCTCGGTGCTCTTAAAGAGGAAACCTGCCTTGCCTGCCTCGATCATCCCTAAGTCGTTATAGGAGTCGCCCGCCGCAATGGTCTCATAACCGATAGACTGCAGAGCCTTAACCGTAGTCAGCTTCGACTTTTCTATGCGCATCCTGTAGCCGGCGATACTCCCGTCTTCGGCTACCTCCAGCGTATTGCAGAATATGGTGGGCCATCCCAACTTCCGCATGAGCGGCGTTGCAAACTGTGTAAAGGTATCACTTAAGATGATCACCTGAGTGATCGCTCTCAACTCATCCAAAAACTCCTTAGCTCCGGGCATGGGATCTATCTTCTCTATGGTTTCCTGTATCTGCTTCAGTCCCAGACCATGTTCATGCAGTATGGCAATACGCTGTTTCATGAGCTTATCATAATCGGGTTCATCACGGGTAGTCCTCCGCAGCTCAGGTATCCCGCTCGCTTCGGCAAACGCGATCCATATCTCGGGAACCAGTACTCCCTCTAAATCCAGGCAAACTATATTCATCTCAGTATCCTCCGTCAAGAAATATCCAATTTACTATGATAACATACTTTTTTGAATTTATCAATGAGTTTTCGACCTTCGTAAAGCATTTTTACCTCTTGATATCTTCTTCCGCAGGGTTTACAATCTCTCCCACAGGCATATCGTGAACTCAAACAGGCAGCATGCCAACTTTCACATTGGCATGCTGCCTGTATATTTCACCATGATACTTTAGTCCCCCACTTTTCTGATGTACAGCTCATGTGTACCGTCACCATTATCGACGAACTTAAGTATTTCGTGCCCTTCCTCCTTGATGCTCCGGGGCACATTCTGAGCCGGCTCACCGTCATTTAAGTGGACCTGCAGGACCTCTCCCTCTTCAAGCTCTTCTAAAGCCACCTTTGTTTTCACAAAGGTTATGGGGCAGGTCACATCAGTGATATCTATCCTGTCATCAATCTGAAAATCCGCCATGTTTTATATACCTCCATATCTGCAGGAGCATCTGCTTATATCGCAGTTATTTTGTACTCCATCACATAAAAAAGAAAATAATATCACCGGTAACATTTACCCCGCTATGACCAGATCTTCCTTGCGGACTGTCCTGGCCTCCTGCGGTCCCTCCACATGGAAAGCGTTGAGCACGGGCTCCTCCTCTGCCAGCGAAAGAATAAGATAGGTCGCGTTACTGTCATTGGCAAGCCTTTTGTCCTCTTCGGAAGGACGTGAAGGAGATTCAGGGTGCGAATGCCAGTTTCCGAGCGGTATAATAGAGTTCGCCCTCATATCTTTGACCGCAGCTAAATGTTCTCTGGGATCGATCGTAAAATGCTCATTGGTGTGATCCGTGTTGGTGAGATAATAGACCTTTTTTATCTCGCGATTGCCTTCTTCATCCTGAATTCCGGCAACAAGTCCACAAGCCTCGTCCGGACGCTGGGAGAGCGCATAACGGTACATTTCGTCGAAATCTGCTTTTTTTATCGTTATTTTCATGATATCCTGCTGTCTTTTTAGTGATGTTTCTTCAATACGGGCTTTACTGTTTTTTCATTCAATGTACCGCCCGAACGATTCATTTGCAACAGCTGCGCCGGTTCCTAATTTTTTCAGGCAGATCAATGCTTCAAGTCACATACCGCCTGCTCATAATCGATCAGTTGGGTGATCGACGGAGTGTCGGAGCAGACCGCGCAGCCTTTTCCGCGCGGCGGGAGCTTGATCTTGTGAAATTCCATTTTCAAAGCGTCATAGGTCAGGAGATATCCGACTAACAGCTCCCCGACCCCGGTGATGTATTTGACTGCCTCCATGGCCTGAAGCGAGCCTATCACGCCACCCATAGCGCCGATAACGCCTGCCTGCTTACAGGTAGGAACCGCATCCTTCGGGGGCGGATTTTTGAAAATACAGCGGTAGCAGGGTCCCTCGCCGGGAATGATGGTAGTGAGCTGTCCTTTAAACCGGATGATCCCGGCATGAGAAAGAGGCTTTTTTGCCATTACACAGGCATCGTTGATCAGGAATTTCGCCGGAAAATTATCCGTCCCGTCGAGGATAAAATCATAATCCCTGATCAGATCCATGATGTTGGCACTGCTTACAAACTCATAGTAGGTATTCACATTAACATCCGGATTGATGGCACGCATAGTTTCGGCTGCCGATTCCACCTTCTTTTTGCCGATATCGTTCGTGGTATGGATCACCTGCCTCTGCAGATTGGACAGATCCACTACGTCCGCATCGACTATGCCTATGGTCCCTACACCCGCCGCGGCAAGATAGAGGGCTGCGGGAGCACCTAAGCCCCCGGCGCCTATAATCAATACCTTCGCGTTCAGAAGCTTCTTCTGACCCTTCGCGCCGATCTCCTTCAAAATGATATGCCTGGAGTAACGTTCGAGCTGTTCGTTGGTAAATGCCATTTCTAACGTCCCCCTCCCATGAAATACAGGAATTCGACCTCGTCTCCTTCTTTCAGCTGATGGGTTTCAAAAGCCTCCGCATCGATAAACTCCTCATTTACCGAAACTGTTACATACTGCGGAGTTTCCACATTTTCCTGTTCGATGAGCTGCGCGACACTCAGATCGTCAGCTACTTCCTTCTTTTCCCCTGCTACTGTTATTTTCATTTATCTATCTCACTTCCTTAGTAATCTGGTAAGAGGCAGCTTGCACCCTCCTACTCGTTGCAATTGGACATCGAGAGCCGGCAAGCCGGCTCCTGTCGCAAGCTCGCGGATCCTTGGTTCTCCTAGTACATCGATCGCGAAATAACTGGACTAATGCGCCGAATGCTTGCCCGAGAGTACATGTCTGAAAACGCAGACGTAGCGGGCTACGGCGAGGCTTTCAGGCGTGTGCTATCGGGATAAGCAGGCAA
>JAILRI010000070.1 GCA_024698555.1 Lachnospiraceae bacterium | reverse complement strand
GCCCGGGAATCGGAGCTGAGGCTTTTTGCCACCTACCGGCGCAAGAACTATTTCCTGGATTTGTTTCTGCTGCAAAAGGACGTTGATATTTCGGAGGTTGTCCTTCAGCCGGGAGAGACCATAGACGCGAAGTGGGCCTCGGAGGAAACGATCCTGCAAATGATCGAGAACGGCGAGTTTGTACATTCAACGGGGCAGCGCTTTATGACGTATAAAGACGATTTGCAGTAAACCAAAGCCAAGGCGCATATCACGATGGGGTTTATGAAATCAGTAAGGGTGTTTGGAAGGCATGAGTGTTCTTACGGCGGGTTGCGCAGAAAATCGCATAGGAAAGGCATTTTGGAATGGTTTTTCAGATGAATAAATATTCCATATCGGAAATAAATTTCTCTATCAACTGGACAATCATTATGTTATAATATACTTCAGTATCAACTATACTTTAGTCATAATCAGGAAACAAAGGAGAAAATGACTATGACTAAAGAATTTAAGTATAAGGATGTCATGAAAAACCGGGAGTACAGAAAGCTCCTGCTTAGCTCGGTCATCAACAGATTCGGGGACTCTGTCGATGCTATAGCATTTACCTGGCTTGTATATCAGATTACAAAGAGTGCGTCATGGGCGGCACTGATCTATGGACTCAATGTTCTTCCCAATATCGTAGTACAGCCATTCATCGGACCGATCGTCGAAAAGATGGACAAAAAGAAGGTTATCGTTGTAACTGATGTTTTAAGAGCAGGCATTATCACGGTTTTCGCGATCATGTATGTGACAGGGATCGTAAATCCCTACATCATGGCTGGATTCACCATTTTGATCACGGCAGTGGAATCCTTTTGCCTGCCGGCATCCGGGGCATTTACGCCCTGCGTCTTGAAGAAGGAAGAACTGGCGCACGGCATGAGCCTTCGTTCCGGTCTTTCCGATGTATTCTCGTTGATCGGCACAGGTTGTGCCGGGGTGATCATCGCGAAACTCGGCGTGCAGGCTGCCATGCTTATTGATGCGTCCACGTTTTTGATCGCCGGGATCATGGTCTTTTTCACGAAGACTATTGAAGAAAGAACAAAAGAAGGCGTGCCGGAAAATGCGGACTGCAAAGAGACTGACAGGAAATCCTATTCCGCCATGCTTAAGGATGGTCTGTCTTATGTGATCCACAATCACGCAATCTTAAACATCTGCTTTGTGGCAATACTAATGAATTTTTTCCTTGTGCCGCTTAATTCCCTGCAGGCACCCATCGCAGAGGATATTTACGGACTGGGAAGCGAGCTGCTGAGCGTGATAGGAATGGCTGCTGCGATCGGAGGTATCTTCGGATCTGTAATCACCCCGATGATCATGGAAAAGATGTCTGTCAAAAGGGTGATCGTGTGTTTCGGAATGATCATTGGCATTTTCATGTATCTGATGTCCAAGGGAAACATATTTGGCGGGGCGGCATTATCCGGGTACTTTTTTGCAGGGCTGTGCTTCTTCATGATGGTAATGGCAGCTTCCGTGATCAGCGGTTGCATAAACATAAAGTTTGTTAAGACATGTGATCAAAGTTATCTTGCCAGAGCCGGAGCCGTACTCGGGGCCGGCAGTATGGCAGCTGCCCCCATCGGAGCGATCCTGGTAAGTTTTGTATCCGTTCGGTTAAGTGTCTCGTTCCTGATCGCGCTTTGCGGTATCTCCATGGTGGTCATACCGGGATTTGTCGCTCTCAGTAAACTTGATTTTGAAATTTCCGGAAAGAAGGAATTGACCGATGCAGCTCAAACTCTCCGATAACATTAAGAAATACCGCAAGAAAATGGATCTGACGCAGGAAGGTCTTGCGGACGCGCTTGGGGTTACAGTGGGAGCGGTTTCCAAGTGGGAGAACGGCAATAATGTGCCCGATGTCATGACCATGATGGAACTGGCGGATTTCTTTAGTATTTCCATGGACGAGCTGCTGGGATTCAGCCTTTCGTCAAAGAAGATCGACGACATGTGTAATGAGATCGATATCCTTGCAAGACACCATCAGTTTGATGAAGCGATCAGGATCTCAAAGGACGCCATGGTAAGGTATCCGTATACTTTTAAGGTGCTCTGCGCGTCCGCGGATATATACTATTATAAGTTCCTGGAAGGAAAAGAAAAGAAAGATTCCGAAGAGGCCATAGGGATTTTTGAAAAAGCTCTGAATTGTATTTCTCAAAGCGAAGAGAAGGAAATGATGGAGTACATCATCAAAATCAAGATGGCGTATCTGCAATCCTTCATGGACAGGCCGGAAATGATGGAAGAGAATGTAAAAAAAGCATTTGAACTGGCAATCCGTTTTGATGAAGCGGGAATCGGAGAAAATATTTTTACGGGGGTAAAGTACAATTATTGCCGCAAGGAGAAAATCAAAGCTTACGATACCACAGGAACAAAAGCGATCGACAGCATCGGGAAGATGATTGAGAAAAAACTGGAAGATACATCCGGAAAAAACAAAGAGAAGATCCAAAGAGTTCTGGACTCATGGGAAAGGTTATGTGCTGCCAGGGCCATCATTTGAACCGGGGGACAGGGGTTGTGATCCTCGAATCAGAGGTCCGTTTGAAAGAGGTTAAAAAGACATGAATCTTGAGAATGTATATTTTTTTATTGGTACATCCTATGCGGGGAAGTCTACTATCGTAAAGAACCTCGCAAAAAAACATAACGGAATTGCACTTGAAGAAAACTATCATGATGAGAAATTACCTGAATTAGACAGCAAAGAATTTCCCAATCTTACTTATACACGTGATCTTCAAGACTGGCATGAGTTCATTCGAAGAACTCCTGACGAGTATGTAACATGGATAAATGATGTGAAAAAGGAATGCGAGATCGTTGAACTGCAGATTCTGGAAGAATTGCTGGGCAAGGAAGAATCACGGAATAAGAAGATTTTTGCAGATACCAATATTTGTATTGAGACTCTTCATAATATTACTGATACTGACCATGTGTTGGTAATGCTTTCCGATCCGGAAATAGGAATTCACCGTTTCTTTGATCGTCCGGATCCGGAAAAACAATTTCTTTATCAGCTTATGTTGGAAGAACCGGATCCTCAAGCGGCTTTAGACAACTATAGAGAGATCCTTACGAGAATATGCTCGAAAGAAAACTATGAGGAGCTGGAAAAATCAGGCTTTAAAGTGATATACCGGGATGAAAACAGAACCCAGGCAGAGACAGTTGAGCTTGCTGAAAGATTATTGAAAATATATTGAAGGAAGAGTGCAGAATGATCATTAACAGACTAAACCAGTTGTATAAGCCCCAAAGAACTCTCTATTACATGGACGCTTCGAAGGAGGACATACTGTCCTTCTATAAGGGGATAGTTCCGCCGATGGTAGAAAAATATGCCGACGCCTTTGGGGTTTATGACTATCCCGGAGTCTTTTACGTTCGTCACCTGGAGAAGAAGGTAATAGGCATCGAATTCAGAAACGGTGATCCGCGCATCGAATATCCGACAGATATGAAATCACTTGAACTTGATGCGTCATTTTTTTATTCGATCGAAATTGACGATGATGCTGAGATAAATCTTCCGTTTATCAGGGATTTATTCGAAGAGATTGCCGGGGACGATGATGCGCACAGACCCTACAGCGATTTACACATAGCAGAGGAACCTGAAATTATCGCTGTTTTTCATGGCTACAGGAAATTCAGGATCCTGTATGAATGGAAGATATATGACGACAGGGCGATTCATGTTATAAATGATGATCATGATCAGTTCCCCAAAGAAGACTTATACAGGCTTGCATTTACGGATCATATAACAGGCAATTATAACTGGAGTCATCTCGAGGCTTTTCTGGAAGTTCCGGGAGACAGAGATATCCCGGACTATGCCTTCGCGCATTTTGACATCAAACAGTTCCGCGTAATAAATGAGGCTTATGGGCACATAGCGGCCAACAAGGTTTTGAGCAATATCGTAAAAGCAATGAACGAAGCTGATTTTGTCTATGCCAGCGCGCGGTGTCATAATGATAATTTCGCGATGATCCTTAAGGATATGCCGGAGGCGGAACTGAAACAGGCGCTTCAGGATCTGTTTGAAAATAATTCCGCTTTGGAGGAAGATTCGTACTATAAAGTTTATTACAAGTGCGGGGTTGTTCCCATGCGGCGCGCCATGCTTTCAGGAAACAGAGTTGCGGATGCAGCAAAGATGGCGCAGGCGCTTTGTACAAACAAAAAGGGTACGGAGATCATATTTTACACAGATAAAATGCATGACGACCTTTCGTGGGGCAATTACATAAAGGCCTATGTGGAAACAGCGATCGAACAGGATGAATTCGTCGTGTATCTTCAGCCCAAATTTGATATTAAGACTGAAAAGATAAAGGGCGCCGAAGCGCTCATCCGCTGGAATTACAAGAACAGGGAATTCTTATCGCCCTACAGATTCATTCCGTACTTTGAAAAAGACGGTACTATTGATAAAGTTGATGATCTTGTACTGAAAAAAATCTGCGAGGCCATGAATCGCTGGAAGAAAGAAGGAAAACCTCTTTACCCGGTTTCCGTGAATCTTTCCCGCAGCCGAATGTATGATGATAACCTCATTGATAAGCTTACAGGCATTGTTGATTCATATGGAGTGGATCATCATCTTATAGACTTTGAGCTTACAGAAAGCGCCACCTACGATAATATGGAGCGCATGCTGTATGTTTTGCGGGAGCTTCGTGAACGCGGGTTTAAAATATCCATGGACGACTTTGGAACCGGTTATTCATCATTGTCTCTTTTGACGCAGATGCCGATCGATACTTTAAAAATAGACAAGAGCTTTGTCGACACGATTGCCGGTGACGCTGAGCGTAATGAAGATATTATCCTTCTGCGGCACATAATTACCCTCGCAAAAGAACTCGGATTTGTCTGCCTTGCCGAAGGAGCAGAAAGCCGCGTACAGATCGACAGGCTCCGTGACCTTGGCTGCGAGATCATTCAGGGTTACTACTACAGTAAACCGATTCCCCTTGGAGAATATGAGGAGAAGTATCTGTAAAAAATCATCCATTTTGTATCTTATCGGGAGGAAGATATATGGATCTGATAGTATTGATAGGCAGCGGCGCCGTCGGCAAGATGACCGTAGGCCAGGAACTGATGAAGATAACTGATTTCAGGCTCTTTCACAATCATATGATGATCGAACCGGTTATCGAGATATTCGGACGATTTGACGGAAATGTGGTGTCAAAGCTTCGTGAGGATATTTTTGACGCGTTCTTAAAGACAGAGTACCAGGGTATGATATTTACTTTTATGTGGGCTTTTGACATGCAGTCCGACTGGGACTATATAAAGAACATAACCGACAAGTTCGAAGCAACGGGAGGTACGGTCTATTACGTGGAACTGGTGGCTGACCGGGCTGTCAGGATAGAGAGGAACAAGACCGAGAACAGACTCCGCAACAAGGCCTCAAAACGTGATCTGGAGATCTCCGAAGAAAGGATGATCAGGGAGGAGACCAAGTACCGCATTGTGAGCAACGAGGGCGAGATCCCGTTTGAAAATTATATCAAGATCGATAATACGCATTTAGAGCCTGACGTGGTAGCTCACATGATAAAAGAGCGTTTTAAGCTGCCTAATATGAGCTGTACCGCCATGTTTAACCGTATTAAGCTTGAAGAAGTAAGAGAGGATGAGCTTCCGATGATGCATGAGATGCAAGTGGAGAGCTTCATGCCTCTCTATGAGAAATACCATGACGAGGGATCGCCCGCGATCGAATCTTTGGATCGCATTAGGGCCAGAGCGGCACGACCGAACAGGAAATATTATTTTATCGTCATGGACGGCGCGAGAGTGGGAGCGATCAACCTCGGGCATAATGATCCCGATGAAAAGCAGATTTCTTTCATCAGCCCTATATTTATACGTCCAAAGTTCTGGGATCGCGGGATAGGATACGCCGCTATACAGAAGGCTTTCAAACTGTATCCCGGGGTAAAGACCTGGAGACTCGAAACGATCCTTCAGGAAGGGCGCAACTGTCATTTGTACGAAAAGTGCGGGTTTGTAAGAGTAGGGGATGAAAAGCCTGTCAACGAGAAAATGACCTTGGTTGATTATGAGTTAAGGATTGTTTGAAATGGGAGGTTTATATGGCTATTCTGGCGGCATTTATGGTTCCTCATCCACCCCTCATCGTGCCTGCTGTTGGAAAGGGCGGGGAAAAAGACATACTTGAGACCACACGGGCTTACGAACAAGTGGCGAAAGAAGTGGAGAAACTTAAACCCGAAACAATAATCGTCACAAGTCCCCACGCTGTCATGTATGGGGATTATTTTCATATTTCCCCGGGGGCACATGCCGATGGGTCATTTGCGGATTTTAGAGCCCCTGAAATAAAGTTTTCCGAAGACTACGATACGGAACTTACGGAGTGCATCTCTGCTGTTGCAAAGGAGAGGGACTTCCCCGCAGGGAGCCTCGGAGAGCGTAATTCCAAACTCGATCACGGCACCATGGTACCCCTTTGGTTCATAAGGAATCAATACAAGGAAGGGAAAATAGTTCGTACCGGTCTTTCGGGTCTTCCCCTGACTGACCACTATCTTTTTGGGGAGATTATTGCGGAAGCCGTGAAGAAAACCGGCAGAAACGTCGTGCTCATAGCAAGCGGAGATCTTTCCCATAAACTGCAGTCCTATGGACCTTACGGCTTTGCAAAAGAAGGACCGGAGTATGACCGCAGGATCATGGAAGTATGCGGTAACGCAGAATTTGAGAAACTGTTTGACTTTGACGAGACTTTCCGTGAAAAAGCAGCGGAATGCGGCCATGGATCCTTTGTTATTATGGCCGGGGTTTTTGACGGCCTCAAGGTAAAGTCTTCAAAACTCTCCCATCAGGATGTTACGGGAGTGGGGTACGGTATCTGTACTTTTTATCCCGAAGGACCGAATGAAGGAAGGCATTTTCTTCAGAATTACGAAAGGCGTTTAGAGGAAGAATGTGCAAACAAAGCGGATTCGGGGGATGAATATGTTAAGCTTGCAAGATCCGCAGTGGAGGCATGGGTTTGCGGCAGACACAGGATTCCCGTACCTGAAGGATTGCCTGAAGATATGCTTGAACGAAGCGCCGGTACCTTTGTGTCTATTCACAAACAGGGAAGCTTACGCGGCTGCATAGGTACTATTACCGCAACAAAAAAGAATATAGCCGAAGAAATAATCAATAACGCTATGAGCGCAAGCACAAGGGATCCCCGTTTCAATCCGATAGAGCCTAAGGAGCTTAAATTCCTTGAAATCAGCGTGGATGTGTTAGGACCTACACAGGATATAGATTCGCCTACAGAACTGGATGTTAAGCGCTACGGAGTCATAGTAAGCCACGGTCACAAACGTGGGCTGCTTTTACCGAATCTGGAGGGTGTTGATACCGTGGAGCAGCAGATAGATATTGCCAGAAGAAAGGGCGGTATCGGTGAAAAAGAACCCTGCACATTGCAACGTTTTGAAGTGATAAGGCACTATTAAAGGAGAGACTATGCCACAATGTGAAGTGTGCTTTAGACATTGCAAAATTGAAGAAGGAAATATTGGATTCTGCGGTGCAAGAACTGTAAAAGACGGTGCCGTTAAGGCTCTTAACTACGGGAAGATATCCGGTCTTGCGCTGGATCCGATAGAGAAAAAACCTCTGAAGCGCTTTTACCCCGGTTCCCATATTCTATCCGTGGGCAGTTTTGGCTGTAACCTCCGATGCCCCTTTTGTCAGAACAGTGATATCTCATGGTCGGAAGAAGCAATGCACTATGCGAAAACTACGGATGACCTGTCTAAGGAGCAACTGGTCAAAATTGCTCTTGAAACCAAGACAAAAGGAAACATCGGCATTGCTTTCACCTATAATGAACCCTTGGTTGGTTATGAGTATGTATATGATGCGTCGTGTCTTGCCAAAGACAATGGACTGAAAACCGTCATGGTTACAAACGGTACCGCGGAACTGCCGATCCTTCGGAAGCTTGCGCCTTTCATTGATGCCATGAATATTGATCTGAAAGGTTTTACGGATGATTATTACAGTAAGGTCATTGGTGGCAGCAGAGCCCAGGTCATGAATTTTATCACTGAGGCTGTGAAAACGATCCATGTGGAGTTGACAACTTTGATAATCCCCGGGGAGAATGATTCTGAAGAAGAGATGAAAGAACTCTCAAAGTGGGTAAGCAGCCTTAAGAATCCTGACGGAGAGGATGTGCCGCTGCATATATCAAGATTCTTCCCCAGGTTTCTTATGACGGATCGCAATGCTACTGATGTGGCACTTATTTATCATCTTGCAGATATTGCCAGGGAGAATCTTAAGTACATTTATACAGGAAATTGTTAAACCGGATCATGTGCTTCAGAAAGGATATTTGAAAAATATAGAGATAGTATTAAAAAACGGAGAAAGAGTATGAAAAAGTGGTATGACGAAGAATACGAATTTACGGTTGAAGTAACAGGCTTTTTGCATGGAGACCATACAGAAAGGTATTGCCGTAATGGTGAAGAGATCGGGGATGTTTATAAATGCACCTATGGATGTCCGGTTAATGGGGATGGTTACGGGATCTGTTCAAAGACAATGATGATGTTGTATCCTTTGATGGAAGCTGTAAGAAGCGGCGGTGATCTAACAAAAGTCGGTGGTGATGGAAAATATTCCAAAACTGTTGTATGCCCGGATGGATGCGTAATATTCAAACTGACGGCAAAGCCGTTGGGAAATGAAAACTTCCATACAGGCGGATTTTGGGATTATCCTGATGAAACGCAGAATTAATGAGATTGAAAGGAATCGATTAGAAGTGATTGAAATCATAAAGGATCCGGTTTTATATCAGCTGCGGCTTTAAAGAGTTTGAAGTATTTCCTCTTTACTGGGATGAGGCTAACCCTTGCCAGATTTATGTGATGTCTTTGAAACATTTATGAGGCTGGTGGCTTATCAATTTGCCGTATGGAACAGGGTGGATTTGATCATATTTCCCGAATGTGCTTTGACAGGGTATCCGCCGCGTGATATTGCCGCTTGCGGCAAAAATGTTAGATGGAGGATCCGCATGGAAATCAATAGAGATGTGTACCTTGTGAGATTGATTGTCAGGAAGAACTTTTAGGATGTAAAGGGGTTATTACCAAAGCTGCGTTATATGCGGTTGAGCGGATAGCGGCTATAAGCAAAGTCGGATTTATTAAATCTGAAAAGCTGCTTCATGGCAAAAACGGTGTGGTTTATGATGGATACTGGGTAAGATACTCTCAATAAATAGCGAATTAAAAGCCTATTTTGAGGGGCTGATGGGAAAAGATCTGTACGAAGCGGTGGATAAGGATCATTTCAGACCGGCCTAAGTGAACCATGGGGACGGGGTTAGAAAAGAGGAACTGTGAATGAGAAAAAACAGGATTTCATTTTCGAGTGATTATACAAAAGGGGCACATCCGAGAATACTGGGGCGGCTTGTGGAGACAAACTTCGACCAGTATGACGGATACGGAACGGATGAGATCTGTAAGTGCGCGGCGGACAGGATAAAGAAGATATGCGGTTGTGAAAGAGGAGACGTTTTCTTCCTGGTGGGAGGTACACAGACCAATCAGGCGATCATTGACATGCTCCTTGAGCCTTATGAAGGCGTTGTTGCGGCGGATACAGGGCATATTGCCGCTCATGAAGCCGGAGCGATAGAGTTTGCCGGGCACAAGGTACTCACCATCCCGTGCATCAGGGAACAAATGCAGGACGGAACGGCTCTGTACGCCGACAGCATCGGTAAGATAAAGGCAGCCGATGTAAAGAAACTGATAAGCAATTTCTATTCGGACGCGAACCGTGAGCATATGGTGTTTCCGGGAGCCGTGTATATCTCGCATCCCACGGAATACGGCACGTTGTATTCAAAGAAGGAGCTTACGGAGATCTCTGAGGTCTGCAGGGAATATGATATCCCGCTGTTCCTTGACGGCGCAAGGCTCGCTTACGGACTCATGAGCAGCAGGACTGA
>JAILRI010000169.1 GCA_024698555.1 Lachnospiraceae bacterium | reverse complement strand
TTGCCTTCCTGATAGAGCTGATTCTTGAGCTGCTTGAAATTGGTCGCTATAGAGTTGCGGTCATCCTCGGTCAGGGTATCGTTGGCGCCCTGTACGCAGTAGGTATGTATCTCGGTGATGATCTCGCCTGCTACCTTTAATGCGCTCTCAGTGGTCTCCATCCAGGACATGGCATCGGGAATGTTCTTCTGATAGTACTGGTTGAGTTCGGACAGATTGGTGCGCAGCTTCAGGGCACGTACCGCAATGATGGGATCATCGGAAGGCTTCTGGATAGCCAGACCGGAAGAATACTTCTGCTCCAGGTCGCTTAAGGTATTCTTATTATTGTTTATGCTGTAAAGCATATTGTTGGTCATCATCTTGTTTGTGATACGCATGATGTGTACCTCCTTGGTGTTATATTTCCTTGCGCCCATCTGAAATGGGCTCCCTTTGCGCCCATCTCCGGCCAGCTTCGCTGGCTGGAGATAACTTGCGTTGCGCCCATCTCCAAGAATTTCGCCGGCCGTTCTTCGCCGTCGGAACACCCGGCGAAATTCTTGGAGTGTCCGTTGTCGGCATGCCTGCGCATTATTTTTCATCCCGCTGCGCGGGTGCTTACAGTCTCTTGGCGCAGCCCTGCAAGCAAGCTTGCGGGCTGTGCTAAGAGACTGTCGGCACCTGACGGTGCCTTGAAAAATAATGCTTGGTATGCCTCGTTATGCGCCCATATAATTTATTAATCGGTCATACATCTCGTTCATGGTCGAGATGACCTTGGCGGAGAGGTTGTACGCGTTCTGATATCTTACGAGCGCCATGGACTCTTCGTCCATGTCCACGCCCGAAACAGAAAGCCTCTGGTTCTGGACGGTCGCCAGTATATCCTGCTGATTCTCGGCAAAGGATGTTGCCTTGGCCGCGTCGATACCGAGCTCCGCGATGAGAGCCTGTAAGAATCCCGCCGGCGAGCCCTGCTTGAACATATCGGTCTTGTTTTTCAGAGCAATGAGCTCCAAAGCTATATCGTTACGGGAAACACCGTTGACTACATCGGTGGCTGCGGCTATCTTGGAGGGATCGTCATAGATCGCGTCGGTCACGCACATCCTTCCCGCAGTCATAAAATAGTAGCTGCCGTTGCGGGCAAACTCATCATCATGATCCACGGCAAATTCACCGGTCTTGCTGCTGATGACCATATTGTAATCTTCCTCGTTCGGAGACTGCTCAAATACGTAATTGTCACCGCTCACCTTATCGCGGCTGTTGAAGTAATCAAGTCCCTGTTCATTGTTCAGATCAACACCGGACTTATGGAGCTTATTGAATTCCCTCGTAAATACTCTGGTAAATTCATCAAGCTGCTGCATATAGTAGTTGATGCCCTTGTAGGAAATGGACTGTCCTACCCTTACTTCCACCTCGTCGTAATCCTTTTTAAGATCCTCATCAAGGGCAAATTCATATACATAATTGCCATCCTCATCGAGGGTCACACGGAATCCGTTGTAAACGTAATCCCTGTTGCCCACCGTAACGATTCCCTGCTCCGCGATATGCAGGTATTCGGTTTTATTAATGCTCGTATCTGTGACTATGATCGAGCTGTCGCCGAAGCTGGCTGTCGTTACTCCGTTAAAATACTGCTCGTTATTGCCGTCTCTGACCTCGAAAAGCGCCTGCATCCTGCCGCCGTTATGGTAACCGTCAAATCTCTGGTTGCTGTCCCACTCGATGTCATAAAGACCTTCTATATCCGACTGGTTCATCTTCTCAACGCGGGGAACCACGTGCATCTGATGGTACTCATAAGTATCAACGAGAGTAGTCTCGCCTATCTTGACCGTATAACTCGTAACACCTGCCGTCGCCTCGCCGACTATGCGCTCCTCAACAGAGATGTTTACGATATTGGAAAGCTCATCGACCAGCAGGTTTCTCTGATCTCTTAAGTCGTTCGCCTTGCCGCCCGTAACCTCAAGAGTATTGATCTGCTTGGTCAGCCCGGCGATCTGTATCCCGAGTGAGTTGACCGAGTCCACCATGGTCTTGATCTCAAGATTAACATTGTCCTGAATCTGCTCCATGCCTGTCTGGAGGGAATTGACATAATCGCAGAAGCTCTGTGAATAGCTGTTGAGCTGGGTACGTACCGTTAAGTTGGCCGGATCCTTTGAAAGCTCCTGGATCGCGTCATACATCTTGTTAAAATTGGAATTGAAGCCTTCCAGCTGAACTTCGTTGAAATAATTCTCAACGTCCTTCATGTAATAATCCTGGCACTCATAATACCCGGTTTTGGTATTATTGCTGCGGTACTTTTCGTCATAATACTGATCGCGCTGCTGCTCAATGGCAACCACCTCTACGCCGACACCGATCATACCCCAGGAGCCCCATGCGCGCAGCGCCGATCCGGCCTTGGTCTCCACCAGCTGGCGGGTATAGCCTTCCGTCTCGGTATTGGTAATATTGTGTGCCGTGGTATTGATGCCGATGTTGGCACCGTACAGTCCGGTCTTACCGATGTTCAGTCCAAAGAATGTATTGGCCATATGCGGCTCCTTTCATAAAATTATTACTGTCCCAGTCTGTTGATAAGATGCTCCAGCATCTCGTCCACTGCATTGATGTATCTGGCCGATGCGTTATAAGCATGCTGGAACCTGATCAGGCTGGTCAGCTCGTCATCCGAGGAAACACCTTCGATCCCCAGCCTTTTATCCTGCACGGAACCTACCATGACTTCCTGCGTATATGCCAGAGTCTGGTATTCATCTCCGCGATTCGCGATCGCTCCGGTAAATGCTATATAGTAGGAATTGAAATCATTATACGTAAGGTCGTTCGGTGAAAGTGTGGCAAAAGGCGTCTGCCACTCGGTAAGGAGCTTTTCGACCATCTTCATGTCATAATCTCCGGTACCGTTGTTGGCGATGATGGGAAGCTTTGATTTATTCTGTGCTATCTCGTGATTGACCTCGATCTCGCCCAGAGTATACATGGTATAGTTATCATTTTCATCTTCCCAGTTAAAGATCCTGGCGCCTTCGATAACCGAACCGTCTGCCAGCACCAGATCCTGTTCCGGCATATATCTCTCGACAGTCTTTCTCGCGAAGAGCTCCGTTCCGGGTGTGGCATCCGCATCCACGCCCACCGGCGCGTTCTCCTTGTCAAAAATCTTTATGACGGTCTCTTCTTCAAAAGTATAATCGGTACCGTCATGCAGAGTGATCGTAGTACCCGCGGCAACCGTTACTTCCTTGTTGGGGCAGAGGCAGTCATTGACTGTAGTGATTATGCCGTGTATCAGCTGATCGAACTGTGCCTGTGTCCTCATCATGATAGATGAATCAACATGCAGATTATAATATGCCGTAGCGGTTTCAAAATCATCCAGAGCCAGATTGTAAGCTTCCTCGTCAACCACGCCGTCTTCATCGGTATAATCCGCTATCTTGGGTTCGATGGGGATATCGTTATACTTGCCGATCTCTGTGCCTCTGGCCATGAGCGCGCCCTTGAGGCTTCCTATATCCGTATTGGCTACCGTGGTCGGAACCGATGACCAGTCAAAGACTTCCTGGTCTGCCAGATGAGGCCATGTTATCATCAGGATGTCAGCTGCCTCATCCAGTTTCTTTTCTATATTGTTGGCCTCATAATACTGAGCCAGAGTCATGGTCTTCATGGGCCAGTACATGTCTTCGGTCACAAATTGAACATTTTCGACCGCGACTGACACTCTTCCGCTTATACTTTCGTTATAGGATATCTTGACCATGCTTCCGAGTTCATCGAGCAGATTGTTACGCTCATCCCTTAAGTCGTTGGCATTTTCAACTTTATTGGCTTCGTAATTGGAAATCTTCTTATTGATCTCATCTATGCGGCGCCCTATCTCATTGATACGGGTCACCTTTTGCTGTATCTGGGTATTCAGGTCAAGCTGGTATTTCTTCAGCTGTTCATATATCTTATCCGCTCTCTCCACAAACGAGATCGCGGTCTCTACCAATGTAGCCTGAGCCACACGGCTGTCCGGTTCCTTCGACAGTTCCTGCAGCGATACCCAGAAATCCTTCAGTGAATCCTGAAAAGCAACTCCCTGCAGCTCACCGAACAGGCTCTCTATCTCATCCACCGCGTCGCGTTGGGCTTCGTAATAACCCTCACGGCCCACTTCCTGGCGGTATGTTTTATCCAAAAAAATATCACGCACCTGTCTGACAACTTCGGTATCGACACCAAGTCCCACCTGCATCGGTGAAATATGGTTCTGCCCGATCTTGAGACTTGAAAAGGTATCAAACAGTGTCTGCTGCCTTACATACCCTTCCGTGTCCACATTCGCCAGATTGTGCGCAACTGTATTTAATGCGTATTGACTTACTCTCAAACCGGATGTTCCTACAGACAGATCGCCAAATAATCCCATAGTATCCCCTTTCCCAAAGGTCTACTGTTTGGCGTCGAACATCCTTGTTCCCGTGCCACCAAAAGCTTCCTCATTAGCACTTTTCGTATAATTGTTCCCTCCAGGCATCATCCTTGAGCTCTGTAACAGATTCATGTTGAAATCTATCATTTCGAGGGATTGTTCAATAAGGACCTTGTTGCGGTCATTTATCGCCACCAGTTTCTTCAGCGTGGCCGAAAGGTCGTCATGTATCCTGGTAAGCTTGGCCTGTTCCTTCGGCTGCTTGCCCAGAAGTCTTATAAGCGTCTTCATATCGAGTGATTTCGGATCGATCGAAAGCACTGTCCCGATATTAGTAATGACCTCCTCCCTTTTGCGTTCAAGGGTATTAATGCGCTCGATAACGAGCTGCTCCTTGTCCGTTATTTCCTGAAGGGCAGTAAGGTCATTTTTAATGATAGTCCTCGTTTTTTCAGAGGCTATCGGTATAAGATCCTTGTAAATATCATTTTCCCTGTTCATGACATCCACAAGTTCATCCAGTAATCCCGGCATACTTTATACACCCCTGATCAGATTGCGAACGCTCCCGCGAGTTTTGCGGCAAGATCATCATCACTTACGGAATATGTTCCGTTAGCTACCTGAGCCTTGAGTTCAGCTACACGATCCGCGCGTACATCGGGAGAAGCCTTGACTGCAGCCTTGGCCACCTGCATATCGCGGCCGAGCTGTGAAAGCTCCAGCTTATCGGATACACTGGTGCTGGCAGTCTTCGCTACTCTCTTCGTTCCGGTCTGCTGATACAGCTGGCTGACCTGATTCATAGCATCTATACGCATAAAATTCACCTCCATGTGAAAATTAATTTCACCTTTTTTAACTTTCTGACTATTATATCGGAACGCTCAAAAATAAACTTAACCCTTTTCGTGAAGTTTTTTTACAAACCGAATACTTCCTTCGCAACCTTCTCGGCAGCATGTCCGTCTTCCCATCCGCAGTACTTTTCATAGAAAATCTCGTACTTGGCGGCGTACTTTGCCTTTATGGCATCGATATCCCTGATGGCAGCAATGACTTCCTTTGTCGTGTACAACAGCGGTCCGGGCAGTTCTTCCTCAATATCGATATAGAAACCGCGCAGAACATCACGATATTTTTCCAGATCATATGTATAAAAAAGCATCGGCCTCTTCAGATTCGCATAGTCAAAGAACACCGAGGAATAATCGGTGATAATGATATCCGAGACCAGATACAGATCCGTAATGTCATCATACTTGCTGAAATTGAGGGCAAAACCCTCCATTCCTGTCAGATCGAGTGCGTCGGCGATAAAATAGTGCGTTCTGAGCAGAACCACATACTCATCCCCAAGCGCCTTTTTCATGGCCTGCAGATCAAGCTTCAGTTCAAATTTGTACTGACCCTTGCCGTAATACTCATCATCACGCCAGGTAGGCGCGTAAAGGATGGTCTTCTTATATTTCGGAATGTTGAGCCTGTCCCTTAACTCCTTTTCCAGAGCGTCCCTGTCGGGTGAATGCAGCAGGTCGTTACGGGGGTAGCCGTACTCAAGCATCGGCTTGTCATACATAAAGCAGCTGCGGAAAGTGCGGGACGAGAACTCGTTGGCCGCGATCAGATAATCCCATTCTCTCGACTGCTTGTAAACCTCCTTCTTGTATAAAGGAGAGGCTGAATAAACCTCATCAAGGTCAAATACCAGCTTCTTGAGCGGCGTCCCGTGCCAGGTTTCCAGGAACACCTGCCCTTTTCGTTTTTTGAACCAGGTCGGCTGCCTCATATTGAAAACAAAATACTTGGCGGTCGCCATATATTTCATGTAGCGGCTCCCGAATCTCCTGACCCTCTTACCCCCGAAAGGCGGCTTGAATTTTTTATCCATGACCCATACGAATTCATATTTGCCGGGATAATTTTTTGCCAGATATTCATATATATATTTGGGACTGTCAGAATAATTCTTGCCCAGAAAGCTCTCAAATACGATCAGGTTTTCCTGCAGTGGCTGCTGCAGATATTTATGTCTGTAAAGATACTTCGGAATGCCGTTCTTGCGATGAAGCAGTCTGCGCAGCTTTCTGACTCCAAGGCGCCTCGTGGTGACCCGTATCACCTTGTCGGCGTTGCCCTTGCGCATGGGACGGATAACTGCCTTACGCCAATGCTTTTCCCTGCGGATATTGGCCTTGCTGATGCGGTTTGTGAGAGTCACCATCGCGTCGAATCTTTCTTCACGCCAGAAATCATTTTCACTGCGCTTCATTTTGCGCGCGAAATAGCCCGCTGCGTACACAACGATCTGATGATCGACCGCCCTGCGCACCGTTCCTTCGGGATCGATACCGTCTATGGTCTGATTGAACATTTCCAGCATCTGCGGGAAACGACGGTCGTCCTGCACCTGGCTCAATGCCGGATTATTCACGGGATCCTGATGTTTACGCTTGATATAATGCGCATGGTAACGCTTCCTGACATTGACCTCATGATCAAGGAAAAAGGCCAGGAACGGAAAATCGCTGTAATAGGTCAGCTCCTCATCGAATTTCAGCTTAAGCTCATCCAGTTTTGCTTTTTTGAACAGCTTGTGGAGTACCGAAACATTGCGGAACCTCTTCTTGCGGGTGATCAGACGGCGTATGGCCTTTCTGCGGGCCTTAAAGCGGCGCTTGTATTCAAGCTCCGCCAGTTCCTCTTCTGTCAGATCCTCTCCTTCAGACTCTTCGTCATCATCGTCGTCATCATCCTCACCCTCGCTGTCGCTGTCGGGGTCGTCATCCGAATCGCCGCCGTTTTCGGCAAGCGCCTCCGCCATGATCTCCATCTTTTCCGCGATCTTGGCTTCACGCTTTTCAATATATACAGGCAGAAAGATATCCCGCTTAAAATATGTATAATGGAACTTTCCGTAGACCATGTCCTCATCGGATTCCAAAGCCGTCTCCAGCAGAACGGCGATGGCATCTTCAAAAATGTAATCGTCGGCATCCAGAAAGTAAATGTATTCGCCTTCTGCATGCTCAATACCTACATTACGCGCCGCGGCCACTCCGCTTCTGCCTTCGGGCGTTTCGAGAACACGAATATCCACCCTGTCCCTGAAGGATCCGATGGTATGTTCTATGTCGCCCTGATAGCCGTCCAGCACCAGGAGCACTTCATAATCCTTAAGTTCCTGAGCCGCCAGACTGTTCATGCAGTCCTTCAGAAAGAATTCACCCGATCTGAACGGGATGATCACGCTTACTTTCGGCATATCGTATCCTCCATTATGTTATCGTATCCCACCATCATATCAATCCTTTGGTTCCTTTTGATGCTCTGGGTCTGACTTTAAGTTTCTTCACAGCAAGCTTTTTGCCGCCCGGCAGTGTCAGTTCCTCTGTATCCGGAGCCGCAACCCATGCAAATACGACCTTATCCGACTTATCCATGGAAATCGCTTTCACGCCGCGTCCGGTCTTCTTAAGTTCAGGAACCTCCGAAAGCGGGAATGCCAGCGCATAACCGTTTTTAGTAACGATCACGGTCTTACGGTCCGTCTGCAGTACGTCCGCGGGACTGACCTCACAGATCGATGCCACGGTATCACCCTCTTCCAGCTTGGTGGCCGTGACACAAAGCCGCGAGGTATCAAATTCTATGCCGGACACCAGCTTTATATAGCCTCCCGTGCTGACAAACAGCAGCTGTCTTTCAAACAGTTCCTCAAATGAGCAGTAGAAGATCGCTTCCTCCTGATCCAGCCTGCACAGATTATGGATCAGAGTGCCTTTTTCCTTAAGCCTGCATCTGGGCAGCTTCTCGGCTTTCACCCGGAACATGTTGCCCTCTGCGGTAAATACGCAGAGCGCATCATCATTTCGCATCCTTACGGTATGTACATAGTCCGCGAGTGCCTCGGGCGAGGCTTTCGTGAAAGTACCCTCATCAACCGTCTTGGTGTATCCGAACTTATCTATCAGTACATAAATATCCTCGATCTTAACTTCTTCAACGTAATCCGTGCTGGCCAGATTGTCAACGACGGTCCTGCGATCCCGCACAAATTTCTTTCTGAATTCCTTAAGCCTGTCCTTTATAACCTGACGCAGGGCGGATTTTCTGGAAAGGATGTTTGTGTATTTTTCAATGTTGGTCTTCAGTTCCACAGATTCGTTCTGCAGTTTTTCTATCTCCAGTCCGATCAGCCTGTAAAGGGGCATAGCCAGTATGGCGTCTGCCTGGGTCTGGGTAAAATTCAGCCTGAACGCCGCCATGCGTGAGGCTTCGGACTTGAATTTAATGTCCGTGACATCGCCGTACATCAGGCAGTCCTTGGCCTGTTTAACAGAAGTGGAACCTCGCAGTATCTCGATGATCAGGTCTATGCAATCTGTTGCCCGCAGCAGGCCTTCCACCACCTCCAGCCGCTGTTTGGCTTTGCCCAGCAGGTACTCATGCTCCTTCGTATACAATTCTTCCTGAAAGGACACGAATTCGCCCACCATGCTCCTCAGATTGAACACGATAGGCTGTTTGTCGCGCACTGCGAGAAAATTGACAGTATAAGTATCCTCCAGCGCGGATTTTTTATAAAGACCGTTAAGGAGATTGGCTGCGTCCCTGTCTTTTTTTACCTCGATAACTATGCGGATGCCTTCCTTTGAAGATTCGTCCCTGACATCATATATTTCCTCAAATACCTTGTCGCGCATGAGCCCGACCAGGCTCTCGACCAGCTTGGTCTTATTGCCGGAAACGGTATAAGGGATCTCGGTGATCACGATATTTGATCTTCCGTTATCGCCGCGCTCTATGGTTGCTTTGGCTCTTATTTTGAGTTTGCCCTCTCCTGTTCTGTATATGTCGGGTATGGCGTCACCGTTTACTATGATACCGCCTGTAGGGAAATCCGGAGCCGGTATGTAACGCATCAGGTCTTCCACGGTAATATAAGGGTTGTCCAGATACGCGATACAGCCGTCAATAACCTCGGCGGCATTATGCGGCGGGATATTGGTAGCCATACCTACGGCAATTCCGGTGGTACCGTTGATCAGAAGGTTCGGCAGCATGGCCGGCAGTACCGCAGGCTCTTTCTCACTCTCATCAAAATTCGGAACAAACTCAACCAGCCCTTTATCAAGATTATCCAGCATGGTCATGGCGCCATATGATAATCTGGCTTCGGTATACCTCATAGCCGCGGCCGGATCTCCGTCGATTGAGCCGAAATTACCATGTCCGTCAATGAGAGGCACAGTCAGGGAATAGTCCTCCGACATATGAACCAGCGCCTCATATATGGAGCTGTCACCGTGAGGATGATACTTACCCATGGTATCGCCGACTATCCTCGCCGACTTTCTGTGAGGCTTGTTCGGTTCGAGTCCCAGTTCGTTCATGGCATACAGAATGCGTCTCTGAACCGGCTTTAGTCCGTCCCTCACATCGGGTATCGCACGCGCGATGATAACGCTTAAAGCATAATCACGGAAGGAAGTCCTCATCTCCTCCGCAAAATCAAGCTGCTGGTATTGTTCCATGTCGTTCTCCATATTTCCCACCCTCCCTTTGAGGGGAGGGTGCCGCCGCCAGGCGGCGGGTGAGGTGTCACCTTCTCTTCATTCATCCACGGCAGCACACACCTTATATTTTTTCACACTCTTGCTCTCATTTTTCCCGCCCTCCCCTTGAGGGGAGGGTGCCGCCGCCAGGCGGCGGGTGAGGTGTCACCTACTCCTCACTCAGCCCAGGCAAAACACACCTAAAAATTTTATCACACACTGCTTCAAAATTCGTATTAATTTCATAGTTAGAGAATCTCAGTACCTCCAACCCTAACCCCATCAAATACTTGTCTCTGACATTATCCTTTTCAATCCCTTCTAGCTCGAAATGCTGAGAACCGTCAAGCTCAATGACAGTTTTTGCGGAAGCACAGTAAAAATCGACAATATAGTTTCCTATTACCTTTTGTCTGTTTATTGTAACAGGCAAAGATTTGAGAAAATCATACCATAGACGACGCTCTTCTTTGGTCATCTGCTTCCTCAATTCCCGGGAATTTTTTGTAAGGGAATGATTGTTGGTTTTGTTCATTTTTTCCTCTTTGACAGATAACACACCTCACCCGCCGCCTGTCGGCGGCACCCTCCCCTCAAGGGGAGGGCAAAGGAGTATAATTCCCGCACCGCTTCGCGCTGCTCCTTGCTCATTTCGCTTTGCCTCAACACCCATAATGCTCTCGCAAGCACGCTTGCAGAGCATTTTGGGTGTCTCGGGCTTTTACGTAATATCCAGGTTCGCGTTTCTGGCTTCAGCCATGATAAAATCACGGCGGGGCGGAACATTTGAACCCATGAGCAAAGAAGTAACCTCGTCTGCCTCTACGGCATCATTGATAGTCACTCTGGCCAGTATCCTTGAATCGGGATCGAGCGTAGTTTCCCAGAGCTGAGTCGCATCCATCTCGCCCAGACCTTTATACCTTTGCAGAGATATGATCTTGCGTCCCGAAGCCCTGAATTTCTCAAGTGCCGCATCGTTAAAGAGGTATTCGCTGATCTTCTTTCGCTTGCCGCCCTTCGAAACAGCGGCGCTCTCGTATTCCACCCTGTACAGCGGCGGAAGTCCACGGTAAACCTTGCCTTCATAGATCAATTCCGGCATATATCTGTAGAAAAATGTAAGAAGAAGCGTGCTGATATGCGCTCCGTCCACATCCGCATCGGTCAGGATGATGATCTTGTCATATCTGAGCTTGTTAATATCAAATTCCTCGGCGATCCCGCACCCAAATGCCTGGATCATCGAACGTATCTCGTTATTCAGCAGTATCTTTTCCAGAGGAGTCTTCTCTACATTCAGTATCTTACCACGCAAAGGCAGTACCGCCTGGGTCTTCCTGTTACGCGCGGTCTTGACGGTGCCGCCCGCGGAATCTCCCTCGACAATGTACACCTCGCACTCCTCGGGATGTTTGGAGGAGCACGCCGCCAGCTTCGACTTGGTATCAACATCGTTCATCTTCTTCAGCACGTCATTGATCGCTTTGTCACTGGCCTTACGGGCATTGTATGATTTGAGGGCATTGTCCAGCAGGTTTTTTAAGAGCTCCACATTTTTATCAAAATAACGGGTAACCTCCGCGACAAACACGTCCTCCACCGCTGATTTCGCGTCATTATTTCCCAGCTTGGTCTTGGTCTGTCCCTCAAACTGCGGATCGGGATGCTTGATCGATATTATGGCAATGATCCCGTTGCGGATATCCTTGCCGTCAAAATTTTCATCCTTGCCCTTTAAGACTCCAAGCTCCCTTGCGTACTGATTCATAACACGTGTAAGTCCGGATTTGAAGCCCGTGACTAAGGTCCCGCCGTCCACAACATTGATACAGTTGCAATAGGAATTGATCTGCTCGCCAAAGCCCGAATTGTACTGAAAAGCGACCTCTACCTCAATGTCCCCGCTCCGGCCCTCGATGTACACGGGTACTTTGTGCAGGACATTTTCTTCACGTGAAAGATAAGCTACAAAGCTTTTTATACCGTCCTCCTCACAAAATACCTGTGAAAATCCGGTATTCTTATCCGTAAACTTTAATTTAAGGCCCTTGTTCAGATAAGCTGTTTCCTTTAGTTTCTTGACTATGATCTCACTTTTGAACTCTACAGTATCAAAAATGGACGCGTCAGGATAAAACGTGACCTTCGTGCCTGTATCCGATTTATTGCACTTGCCTACCACGGGAACCAGCCCATTCGAAAGTTTTGTCTGAGGAATTCCGCCGTTCGCATACTCATCACGGTAAACCTGCCCACCGCGCCTTACTTCGACTATCATCTTCGAGGAAAGGGCGTTCACCACGGACGCGCCTACGCCGTGGAGACCTCCCGACACTTTATACACGGAATTGCCGAATTTGCCGCCTGCGTGGAGCATAGTATAAACCACGCGGATAGTAGGTATATGTTCCGTGGGGTGTATGTCCACCGGCACGCCCCGCCCGTGATCACATATGGTCACCCCTCCGTCATCAAGGAGGGTGATCTCGATCTCATCGCAGAATCCCGCAAGATGTTCATCTATACCGTTATCCAGGATCTCCCATATCAGATGGTGGAGACCCCTGCTTCCGGTACTTCCTATATACATGCCCGGACGCTTCCTTACCGCTTCCAGACCTTTGAGAACCACTATTTCACTGCCGTCGTACGAAGTTGACATTACTAAAATCCCTTATCTTAAATCCTTTCCTTCCAGTATGTCCCAATTATAACAAACATACGTTCGATATTCAAGTATGAATTTCTTATATTTTCCTGCTTTTTTAGGGAAACACTGACCACATTGAAATGTTTTTTCACACTATTATTCGTGCCGAGTCCAAACAGCCACAGATGCGTCACGAGAAAAAAGCCTTCGCGAATTTCCCGTGCGCTGCCTCGCGTAAAGTGCCCGGCATGGCGGATTGCTACGAACGGTTACCTTCACCGTTTGTATCCGGCATCCTTCATCACATCGCAGAAATCAAAGGTCGCAAAATAATCCTTCGCGGTCTCCGCCCGGCGGATAAGCTTCACACTGCCATCCTCCTTAAGCAGCAGTTCGGCGCTCTTCAGCATCCCGTTATAATTGTACCCCATGGAAAAGCCGTGGGCTCCCGTATCGTGAATGCAGATATAATCGCCCATGTCAATACGGGGCAGTTCACGGTCAATGGCGAACTTGTCATTATTTTCACAAAGGTTGCCCACCACGTCGTAACGGTGGTCGGCAGGCGCATTTTCCTTACCCAGCACCGTAAGATGATGATAAGCACCGTACATGGCGGGACGCATAAGATTTGCCGCGCATGCGTTCACGCCTATGTACTCCTTGTAGATATGCTTCTCATGAATGGCTTTGCACACCAGATGTCCGTAAGGCGCGAGCATAAAGCGTCCCAGCTCTGTGAAAATGGCAAGTTCCATGCCTGCAGGCTCTACTATCTCCTCGTATGCTGCCCTTACTCCTTCACCTATGCGCTTGATATCGCAGGGAGCCTCGCCCGGCCTGTAGGGAATGCCCACGCCGCCCGAAAGATTGATATAACGGATATCCGCGCCTGTTTCTTCCTTCAGTTCCACAGCCAGCTTGAACAGGTCTTTCGCCAGCATCGGATAATAATCGTCTGTAAGAGCCCCGCTGCACAAAAATGCGTGAATGCCGAAATGCTTTGCGCCCAGCATCATAAGCCGTCTGTAAGCATCCGAGATCTGCTGCCTGGTCATGCCGTACTTGGAATCGCCGGGATTGTCCATGATCCCGTTGGAGACATTGTAGAAGCCGCCGGGATTGTACCTGCAGAACACAGTCTCGGGCACACCGCATTCCTTGTCCAGAAAATCTATAAGGGTGATATCATCAAGGTTTATATAAGCCCCAAGACTCCTTGCCTTGGCGAATTCACCGGCCGGTGTCTCATTTGAGGAGAACATGATATCCCCCTCACCCATATGAAGAGCCTCGGCCAGATACAGTTCCTGGATCGAGGCGCAGTCCACGCCGCAGCCTTCTTCCTGTAAAATGCTGATGATAAAAGGATTCGGAGTTGCCTTTATCGCGAAAAACTCCTTAAAACCCTTGTTCCAGGAAAACGCGTCCTTAAGCTTTCTTGCGTTTTCCCTGATCCCTTTCTCGTCATAAATGTGAAAAGGAGTGGGATAATCCTTTTCAATGCGCTCTACCAGTTCCTTTGTAACAAACGGTGTTTTCATCTTCCTTTTCCTTCCTTTTGCCCTGTTTCTTTTTCACCGGAGTCTCCCGGCCCGATCATTACCGTTGCCAGCCTCTGTCCTGTCTTCACAAGTCTGGAATTATTACATTTTACATACCATACAGAGTCATTATAAATGTTCTTGCCAAAACTTGCAAGTAACTATTCAGCATCCCCGCCCCGCATCCGTAAAAAAATCTGTCTTGCCTGTCCCCGCCTTATGGACTATAATGCTTATCAGTGTTTCCCAAAATTTCACAACAGCGAGGTCAGACCATGAGCATACGTTTCTACTGCCCGGCATGCCAAAAAGAGCTTTTCCGGTATGAGTACAGGATGCGCAAGTATGGGAGTATTCTCAGAAAATGCAGGAAATGCGGAGCAGACTACATCGATCCGAGATACCGTGAGCTCGCCTTCGACGGTATGCCGAAGGATGAATTCAACATTATTCCTTACACTGTCGGCCTCGTGATCGGGGGACTTATAGCCTGGCGCGGCTGGGCACTGTTCGGAAAAAGGCAGCTGGGCGTTCCGGATGCCATGCAGTGGCTGATGCCCTCGACCCTGCTCCTTATAGGCGCCTTCCTGGCCATAGGCATGCTCTATGAGATCATCACCATCAAGACCGGGCTCAAAATGAAAAAATTTGAAAAACTCATGGCAGAGTCCCGCTCGAGGGTCAGTGACATCCGCTACATTCACAAGCTGGAACAATTGGGCTGCGAAGTTCCTGAGATGTACCGGAATCCATAAGATTAGTGCTTTGCGCCATCGCGACCGGAAACCGCTTAGATGTTACTGTCGCAAGACCGTGCCAAACAATACTACGCAATAATAAATTAAACACCGGAACAAAAAAAGGGCATCGCGCCAGATGACACAGTATCTGTTACGACAGCCCCGGATATCGTCAGAAGTACCATTTTTATTATTTTCTTTTCGTCAATTCAGTACATATAATACCTATCCAAATCATCAAATAATAATGTGATTAAGATAAGTATTATGTGTCCTGTCTTTTGAATAAGTCATCTAAAATAACCTGTTTTTGCACGATTCCGCTATATGGGTTAGCCTCCACTCCATATGTTGCCATAAAAACAATCTGTAGTGCCTTTCTTGTTCCCGTTTTCTTTCGGAAGGTTTCCATACGTTTCCTTAGTTTTTCATCATAATCTTTGTCGATTGTATATTCGCTAAGAGAAAACTTCATCTCACATAGGTTTATGACTCTATCCCGTCGATCAATTATTAAATCAATCTGAGTCCCAGCTGTCCCCAGCTTCTTATCCGGCTTTACAAACCATATTGACTCGTTGGATAGAATGCCAAGTATCCCGATTTTCTGCTTAATCTGTACTATATGATCTTTACAGACTTGTTCAAACATATTTCCAGCCCAGGTCTTTCTGGCCGGAGCATCGAGCGTATTGCTCCAATAGTGTTCATCCCTGACTTTGTTGTCCCTTATATAGTTAAAATAAAAGCTAGAATAGTAATCGGCCAACTGATAAAGAGTATCTTTCTTTTTTTTGCCAAAAAACTGATTCTCTCTCACAAAGCCGGAGTCAACCAGATTTTTTATAATCTTGGATAATACACCATTTAATGCGATACCTGTTTTTTTAGATATATCCTCTCGGGTCAATCCGTTTTTCTTTTTACAAAGCTCATGCACAACGGAAATATAGTTTTCCCCTTGCGAAAACAAAGTATTGTAAAGATGATCAAATTCATCCCATAATTCAGCTTTATTCCTGAAAAACAAATAATCAATGTTTTGAAGATATGACAATTCCTTGTCTAACAAACTCAAATAATATGGTATTCCACCCATTATCATGTAGCACTCGGTAATATCATATCTCGACCAATGAATACCTTTGCTGATCAAGTATTCTTCTGTCTCGCAAAGCGAAAAAGGCTCCAAGAAAAGTTTGCACGTCTGACGATTAAACAATCCCCCTTTATTATGTTCTATGTTATCTACAAGCCACGAGGTTGCAGAGCCACACACAATAAATACAAGATTATCCACTGAAGAACCAAAATCGTTCCAAAAATATTCAAACGCAGAAAGAAATCCTGATTTATGTGTGTCAAGCCACGGCATCTCATCAAAAAAAACAACGCATTTTTTCTCGGGATCAAAACTTTCAATATATTCACGCAACAATTCAAAAGCCTCCATCCAGCTCTTCGGTGCAGGCATTTTCCTATGCGTTTTTCGGTTCAACTCATTTATAAACGCCTCCAACTGGTCAGTTTTAGGCTTATTATATGCACCGGTCAGTTTAAAGGCGAATGTATTTCCAAAATATTGGTTAATCAGAAAAGTCTTTCCGACTCTCCTGCGCCCATAAACCAAGACCAGCTGAGCAATGTCCTCGCGCATACATTTATCAAGTCTTGTATATTCTCTTGTTCTACCGATTATTTTCTTCTTCATACGAATATAATAATCTTTTCATAGCACATTGTCAATATTACTTATCCAAATCTTTGTTTTTTGATTGGTTTTGGATAAGTATTCAAAGTATTGACGGGCACTTCTTTACACTAAGGTATTCTTAATTCATAGTGACACCATACCCGAAAAAAGGGACATCGTGCCAGATGACATAGCATCTGACGCGATAACCCCTTGAGTCTATATCCTTGCCCCAATTACCGTTATTCCGCAGTATCTTCAATCCATACCATATAGTTCCGAATATTATTTGATCTTTACTTTCTGTGACTTGGTCCAATTGCTATAGTAGGTATATCCGTACTCATCGGTAACATACTTGCGAACCTGGAATACATACTTCTTTCCCGAAGTAAATCCGTCAAAGGTTTCGTTGAGGGTCTTCTTCGTGGATATGTCTTTAGTTTCCTCCCACTTCTTTTTGCCAGCAACCTTGTACCTGACGTTATAGCCGTTTATAGTATCCCCCCATTTTTGTCAAGAGGCTATTTTAAGCCATTTTCCAACCCAAATATTTTTATCTGCAAACAACAGACGCTACATGAAGTTTATAGTACATGTCGGCAAATTATTATTTTGCTCCATAACGAAATAATTAATTGACTTAAGGAGCAAAAACTACTTGAATATTTAAGTCGAACTCTGTATAATCCTTTGAATACAGGCTTGGGGGAGACGAAAGGAAAAATAACTATGAAAGAGAGATTAAGAAGCATCGGCCTGATCATCCTGGTAGCCTTATTTGCGGGCTACATACTGGTCACCGCGATACTGGATCTTACAAATCAGAAGGACATCTACACCATAAGGCTGGACGAAGCAGTGGAAATGCTCGAGATTGAACATTCCATAGGCGGCCTGATCCCTGTCGGCAAGGATCACTACTTTCTGGGTATCAATGACGAATCCGGCGATGCCGTGATCATAAAGGCTTCTAAGAGCTGGTATAAGAAGAATTTCGATGAGGCCACCTACTGCGCAAAAGCCCCCGGGGGGCTTACCGTCACGTCCCTTGCCAAGAGCGCGGGCAAGTTCAGCGTGGAATCCGAGCTCATAAACATGACCGCGCAATTTGAAGGCCTTAACTTTATCGTGGAGCCGGGCAGCTGCCTGACCCTCAATTACAAGACCATGGCCATAGTCAAACTGGCTCTCTTCGTCCTCGCCCCGGTGCTGATCTTCTTCGGATGGAAAATATCAAAAGCAGGCACCTTCGTCAGCAAACCTGCCGCCATAACATACGTATTCGGAGTGATCGCTTACCTCATTGCGCTGCTGATAGTGATCCTATAAAACAGGAGATTTTAATCTTCCTCCCTGCCGCTTTCAAGCCCTTTTTGTATCAGTTTGAAAATGCCCTCGATAACGAGAGTCGCTATCATGTAAAGTATCGCGGCAAAGAAGATCGAGAAGAACGGGTACATGGTGCGGTGCCCGATGCCGCGCATGACCTCGGTCAGGTCATTCACGCCTATATATCCCGCAACAGCCGTCCACTGGAGCATATGTACCATCAGCCTCTTGATATCAAAGAGCGAATCCTCGAGCGCCTGAGGGATGACCGTGGTAAAATACACCCTTTCCAGTTTACTGCTGATCCTCTCTCCGATACGGGTCTGTTCCTTCTTTACACTCCTTGCCAGCACTTCCGCAAAATGCCCTGCTCCCCACATGCCTATGGCGAGACCGCCCGTGATCATGCCGGGCAGGCTCATCCTCCCGAACAGGCAATAATAGAACAGCCAGACGGTAAGGATCGCCGGAACGCTGCGGAACACGAAGCACACCCCGCGTCCGATCCCTGACACCACCTTTTTCTCATAGCACATCAGATAGCTGACCAGAACTCCCAGCGAAACTGCGACCAGCCAGGCCGTGACCGTCATGAACAGCGTCACCAGGATCGCCTTAGCGATCAGGTAGTATGCGCCTCCTGAAATAAGATTATCCGAGACAGCGTTAAAAATATTGTTGATGAATTTCATGCTTCAAACCTCATAAATTATGGTGAAAAGTAACTATTCGCGGAAGCGGGCGACTCCAAACTAACGGATCCAAAGGTTCCCGAAAGCTACTGTGCCGTCGTAATCAGCTCATATCCCGCGCAGGACAGATACCCATCCGACATGATCCATTTTCTTGCTCCTTCGGTCGTTACCTGTCCCGGAGTCCCATAACAGAACACCGCGTCGATCCCCCCGGACATCAGTCCCGTGAAAACAGTTTCGTTATCCAGTACCACAAATTCCACGTTGATCCCCAACAGCTGCGCCACCTCATCCATAAACGCTACACAGAATCCGTATGGCTCGCCGTTTTCATCGATCAGCTCCACAGGCGGGACCGATCCCGTGATACCGACTCTCAAGGTAGCTGCCTCACCGTGCTCCCGGACATATTCGGGCATCGCTGTCCGCATGTTCTTTGCACAGTACTTTACTGCCTCAGTGCCGTCCGTAATATAATACCTTACAAGCTCATCAAGGGTATGCTCCGCTTTCAGGACAGCTATCGCCGAATCGATCGCCGTAATGATATTTTTACCGCCGTCATCATTTCTTGCGGCGATCCCGAAATCAAATCTCCCTTCGGGCAGTTCCATGATACTTGCTGCTCCTGAAGTTTCCACCTGACAAAGTGCATACTTTCCGATATTTTTCTCTTCCGGATCCTTCCAGGAAAATGCTTCAACGGCATCCGCGGAGGCGTCTGTAAGATACTCTGCCATTACGTCCGGCACCGCAAGCGCCGCCACTTCCCCTGTATACAGGGCATACAGAGCCTCGTCCATATTTTTATAAGCCTTGTATGCAGAAAGCTTCACCCCCAGCATGCTCTCGTAAAATATCTTCGCGCTGTTTTCGGGCATCCTGCTTTCTATTCCGCCCAGAGCCCTGCCCTTGAGCTCCTGTACGGATGCAATACCGGTTTTTACTGCCGGTTTTTTAAAGATCCCTAATCCGGCGCACAGTACCAGTATGATAAAACACGCCAGTATTGTAAGCCATTTTTCCTTAGCCGACATATCCATACCTCATCTGACGCACTGTAAGCAACAGCCATTTTTCATGCTTACAGCACATTTTCAACTGCGTTTTCTCACCTGCTTATCCCAACAGCACATGCATGAAATCCTCGACGCAGCCAGCCTGCCGGATTTCATTCCAGCTTCACTCCGAATATCCTCTCGCTCCTGGTCGCAAGCACGATGTTGTTATTATATACTACAGGTGTAGCCTCAATTGCCGAGCCGAAATCAAGCCTGTTCTTTATACTTCCGTCTAAGGCATCTATCAGTAGCAGATCGCCGTTCTGACAGCCCTGTACTATGTATGCCTTCCCGTCTTTAGTATAGGTGATCACGGTCGAACTCCATGAATACTTATCCAGATCTATCCGCCAGGCCTCTGTCCCGTCCTTACGGTTCAAAGCTGCCAGGTATCCTGCCTCAAGCCCCGGCGTCTTGGATACCGAGTAGATAATGTAATCCCCGATCACGCCTTCACCCAGCGCCCCGGTAGAAAGCACTCCGCCCGCGTATCCCTTCACCGTATGCACGTTGTACGGCTTCTTCCAGACTATCTCTCCTGTCATGGCGTTCAGCTTGTAAATACAGGCATCCCCCATGCTGTGGGCATCAT
>JAILRI010000158.1 GCA_024698555.1 Lachnospiraceae bacterium | reverse complement strand
AATATACAGACATTTTTCGGAATTGCATACTTTGGAGATAAGAGGGTAGAAATTAAAGGAAAAAACAAAATCCGGCTGCTCGGATCTGATGATGGTACGCAGCATTTCCTCATATTCATCACCCTTCCATCCGAGTTCTTTTGTAAACGGAACCCGAATGATCCGGCATCCTTTTTTTTCGAATGCGGGGATTAAATCCTCTGTACAGAAGCTTTTCCAGTCCATATAAAGTATTTTCATAGTATATTTCCCATTCTTTCTGTGGGCGTCAGATACATTTTAGTGATATAATATTTTCTGTCGAAAGTAAGATATTATACCGGATTATTCACTTATGAAGGGAGCATGGCATGGTCATTGGATATACTGCGGGTGTGTTTGATCTTTTTCATATCGGACATTTAACGCTTTTGAAGAATGCAAAGGGTTTCTGCGATAAACTCGTAGTCGGAGTAACTGTGGATGACTTGGTCCTGTACAAGGGGAAGCACGCTTTGATTCCATACGAAGACCGTGTAGAAATAGTCAGATCATGTAAGTATGTTGATGCTGCCGTTCCCCAGTATGATATGGATAAATTAAAAGCCTGCAAACAATTGGGAGCCACGATCCTGTTTGTCGGAGACGATTGGTACGGAACCGAGAAATGGAAAGCTTATGAAAAGGAGTTTGAGGCTGAAGGTATTAAGATCATATATTTCCCTTATACCAGAACTGTTTCCTCCACCAAGATATCAGAGGCACTCAAAGCTACCAGAGGATGGACGGTCGAGGATTTTCAGCCCAGAAAGCATCTTAATACAGACGATGAACAAAACTGAAGATTTAAGGATACTGAGAGGTAAGCTTAGGGCTTACCTCTCATTCATTTCCAGGAATTGTTCGAGGGCATACATCTGCCATTTCTGGTTTCCGGTAAATTTGCTCATATCCAGGTTTTTCTTAAATTCAGGACGTTTAGGACCGGACCAGTCTTTGAAATATTCATCCACGGGTCTTGGCATCGGATTTTTACCGGGAACGGGAATTTCCGGATATTTGTTCTTCATAAGTTCTCTGATCAGATACTTGGGTTCTCCGTTCCGTACTCTGTTGAGATCCAATGCATCAGCCATCTTTAATCTTGCGTAGGGATCATAATATGCCATATCCGCTACCGCGAAAGCATTCCAATATGAGCCGGACGACTCAATAGAAAATACATCATCCATAAATGTAAGATAGTCTATCTTATCTCCATCAGTTCTGTATCTTTCAAACAGATAATCCATAGATACCGGATCTGCTAAAACCTCTTCCGGTTTAGTGAAGATGTATCGGTTCTTGAATTCTTCAAAGGTCCAGTCCTTGGCTAAGAGACCATCCATTCCGCCAAATACAAGGTCGCTGCTTTCTCCGACAAACATTATTTCAACACCGTCATTTTTGGCCTGTAAAGCTGCCTGGAGGATCTGGGGTTCAATTGAGTGAACGGGGGCGGATTTAGCTTTCATTACCGGCTTTAAATGATTTACAACCGTATCCCAGTCTATGTCAACATAATGGAGCTTGAGGCCATAGAAACCTGCATAGTATTCAGCTCTGGAAAGCTCTTCGCTCTGAAAATCTCCACCCAGAAATCTGAAAGTATAGGCATCGGATCCGGATAAATAGGATGCGACTATTGCGGAGTCCATTCCCCCGGATAAGAGAATTCCCTTCTTCTTATCCTTGAATTGTTCCATTTGTTTTCCGATTTCTCTGTCGATATCATCCGCAGTTTTAACAGGTATGCGTTCGTCGTCTGAAATCGGTTTAAAGTTTTTGTGTTTTAATCCCTCATAGAACTCCACATCATCTTTTTCAATATATCTGAATGCCATAAATGAACTCATGCAAAAATTCTTGTCTACCATTCTCTGTTTCCCTCCTTTATATGGTATTATTATATTACAAAAAGCGTATTATATCGATGAATTTGAGGGGTTTTATATGGGATACGGGGATACGGGATATTTTACGAATATTCAGCGGATCTGTCTTGATTATCTTACCAAAAATTATGATCTGTGCTATCTGTCCGCAATGCATCACAAAAATCATGACCTGGGTGCGGATACGATCATTGTCGGAAGTTCACACGCGATGAACGGTATAATTGAAAACGAACTGACTTTAGCCGGAGAGGTGATTCAATACTGTATTTCCTCTCAGGATCTTTATTATGATTTCGAACATATTAAGAAATCTGTTCTTAAGATGAAGAAACCGATTAAAAGGTGCCTTATAAATCTCGGATATTATATGCTTTATCAGGACCTGTCATTGAGCACCATGGTCCGCGTGATAATTCCGTCGGTATATCTGAATCTGTTTGGTGAGACCAAGTACCATAATTGGCCGGAAGCTGAAAAGGAGGATCCTTTATCAAAGATCACATTTGATGAAGAAATGTATCCCGGGGAGCTGATGGGGAAATTATGCGAGTTCTGGGCTGAAAAGGCGCTTATTGAACAATCCTCATATTACGGTGATCTTCTCGCAAGGGAAAACTGTAATATGCTCGGGGTGAAAAAGGTGAAGTGGGGTTCTTTATCGGATGCGGACAGGAGAGCATATGCCGAGAACAGGGTCCTGAACGGCCATAATAAGCATATTGAGCATATAAAGACCAGGGAAGAAAATGGCCGGATCCTTTATGATATGGTGAAATTCCTGGCAGATAATAATATTACGACGTATTTTTTTATTACACCGTATACCGATGATTATATGAGGGTTATTGATCTGAGATATAAGGATGATATTGTTAAGGCATTATCTGATCTTCCGTATCCGGTTGAATTCTTTGATATGAACGATATAAAGCAGGAATTTGATGATTCCGATTTCCTTGATTCGGATCATCTGAATCTGCAGGGAGCCCATAAGGCTACCGCATTGCTTAATTCCTTTATCTGTATGGCGGAGGGAGAATAATGGATCAGGAGTTGACCAATTACTTTTCTAATAAGGTAAATGAGTTGCTGGATGGTATAGACAACGGTGATTTTACCAAGGAGATAATACCTGATAAGTATACCTGGGAACACCTTTTGGGACTGTATCTTCTTAGGGATTCACTGGACGGTGCGGAAGATCTGTATATGCAGTTGTATGATCTTGCTATCAAGTCGGGTGAAAAGTATATCTCTCAGAAGGCAGAAAGAGGTGAAACCATAAATATAGCTTTTCAGAGCTATTCAGCTGCCCAGTGGCCTGCAGAGGGAGTATACCGTAAGTTTGAAAGCACACCGGGTGTAGATGTTAAGGTTATTATTTCGCCCCTTGCAGACAGAAAAAGGGAAAGTGCTCTGGATTCATATAAAAAGACTCTAAGCTGGTTCAAGGACAATGGTTATAATGTTGCCGAAGGAATGAATATGGAAACATTTGGACTGTATGGCTGGGATAAACTTGGAGGGTATCCGGATGTCCTTTATCAGTTATCTTCCTGGTTTATGAGCCTTCCCGGGATACAGTGGTATTGCAAACTTCCTCTCAGATGTCTGGTCGGATACATTCAGTATGGCATGTATCTGATTGATAATAATGACGGCTCATTTGCTGTTAAAGAGGTTTATAACAAGGAGATATTCAATTCGATCTGGCGGGTGTATTGCGAGTCGACATATAATCTGGAAGGTTATAAGAAGCATCAGTTTTTGGGCGGGGAAAACGTAAGATATTCCGGATACGCCAAAATGGATTACTTCTACGGTGCGGAAGAACCGGGCGAAGATGTGATCCGAAAACTGTGGAAGATCCCGGAAGGAAAAAATCCCGGGGACATGAAAAAGATAATCATTGCCCCTCATTACAGTGTTGGGGATAACGGTCTTCTTTTACTGTCGACTTTTAAAAGGAATGCCTGGTTCTGGCTGTACCTTGCGGAGAAATACAAAGATAAGGTTTCCTTTATCTTTAAACCGCATCCGAATCTCAGAACGGCATCCGTGGAATATAAGTTGTTCAGGTCATATGAAGAATTTGATGAATATGTAGCGAAGTGGGATAGTCTGCCTAACGGAAGTGCAATTCAGGAAGCTGATTATCTTAAGGTTTTCAATACTTCGGATGCAATGATAATGGACAGCGGTTCGTTCTTGGGAGAGTATCTGTACACCGGAAAGCCTCTTCTGTACCTGACGAGGCCCGAGCAGTGTTTCCTGGAGCTTGGAAAGAAGCTGGTTGATGTTTACTATAAGACGCCCGGTGATAACTACAGTGAGATAGAAGCGTTTATTCAGAATGTGGTTATAGACGGAAATGATGAAATGAAAGAGAAGCGTGAGAAGATATTCCGTGAGGAATTTGATTATGTAAAGACCAACGGAATGACCGCTTCGGATTATATCTGCAACGAAGTTTTTGAACTGATACGCGGATGCGGCATCCTCCCGCTGAATGAGGTCGGCATACAGCGCACGGGCTTCGCTGTCTCCTGTGACATCGGCGAGGCGCTTTTTCCGCTCCGCAGCACGCTGCTCCAGCAGACGGCGCATCGCTCCGACAAGAATCCGCTCCGCCTGCGCGAGCATCTCCTGCACATCGCCGCCGCAGTTCGGGCTGACATAGAAGCGGTACATATAGTCAATGATCGCGTTATCCGAAAGGATGCACTCCGGATCGTCTGCTTCGTCATATAGCGCCTGCAAATCGCCCTTGAGCCGGCAGAATGCCGCCGTCAGATCGGCAGCCCGTCCGGCAAGATCGTCGCCGAGCCAGCCGGACGGCAGAAACCAGTGGATCAGGCGCGG
>JAILRI010000142.1 GCA_024698555.1 Lachnospiraceae bacterium | reverse complement strand
GATTCTTGACGGAAGCTTGACGTAGGCGTTGCGGCAGAAATCAGAAGGGTGTGTGGCCGGACAGAGCCCTAAAATAACCAGATTGCGATATGAAGATGTGGGTCGCCGCACTTTCTTAGTGCGGCCCTTCCATTTTCACTTATTCTTATTCCTTTTTCGCTTGCAAGCCCGTTCTTTTTGTGTTATATTATATTAGGTTTTTTATGACCTATCATTGTATCGGGGTTTTTGCATAATGTTAAACATAACTATTCAAAGCTGCGGTCTGGTGCTGCTGCTCATACTTTTGTACCTGTTCACACAGGAATCCGCACTGAATCTGTCAGGACGTAAACTGTATTTTTACGCCCTTCTTTCCAGTATAGTATGTCTTTCGCTGGACATAGTATCCATCATAGGCACCTACGGATATACTTACGCCGGATTTCCTAAAGATGTTGCTCTCGTCATATGCAAGCTGTATGTCATGTCACTTGCGTTCCAGACCTACATGGGCTTCCTTTATGCTGCCCGCGAGTTCTTCGCAGGCGGTTCCCACATGGGCGTCAAGCGTTTCTATACGGTATGGGTTGTTGTCGGAGAGGTTCTCATCGCCGCCCTTCCCATTGATGTGGTCATGACCGGCAAGGAAACCTATTCCTACGGCCCGTCCACTACCGCTACTTACGCTGTAACTCTGGTTCTCATAGCTTCCACCATCGTCATGGCCTTTTTCGAAAAAGACAAACTCTCGGTCCGCCGCAGAAGAGCGATTCTTATGTGGCAGGCCTGCTGGCTGGTGGCGGCAGTCATTCAGATGTACAACGCGCATCTGCTGCTGGTTGGCTTTGCTGTTGCTTTAGGCATGGTACTTATCTATACCGAGCTTGAAAACCCCCACGAAGGTATCGACCGCGTAACGGGTCTTTATACGGCCAATGCCCTTCTGGATTATATCGGCGACGCATTCCTCAATAACCGGACCTTCTCTTCCATGTATATAGAGCTGAGGCCTCTGGTAAGGACTACGGATCCCGAATTTAAAAGGCAGCTGCTCATCAAGACCGCCAACTACCTCAAAGCGCTCAATAATTTCTACGTTTTCAGAAACAGCGATACCGAATTTGTTCTGATATCGCGCGGAAAGACCAGCCTTTACTCCGAGTATGAGCGCATCTGCGCAGGTATAGAGAAGGAACTGGGCGTATCCGAGCATATGAATTTCATTATGATACCGGACAATCTGGTTGCTGCCAGTCCTGATGAATATCTCCAGTTCCCTCATTATTATTCGACCGAAAGAGAAGACAGGGAGCCCATCATCATCGACCGCGAAGCCGTAGCAGCGCTCCGCGAAGATTCCATGGTAAGGGAGCTCATACAGTCCGCTCTGGAGGAAGGCCGTGTAGAGGTATTCTACCAGCCATTCTACAATGTCAAAACACATACCTTTACTGCGGCAGAGGCGCTGGTGCGTATCCGTGACAGGGACGGCTCGCTCATACCGCCCGGCAGGTTTATCCCCCTTGCCGAAGCCAATGGCATGATCGTACCGCTGGGTATCGAGATCTTCCGTCAGGTCTGCGAGTTTATTTCGGGTGGAAAGCCGAGAGAACTGGGTATCACCCATATCGAGGTCAATCTGTCCATCGCCCAGTTCGATGACGAGAATCCTACTTCGTTCGTTATGGATATCATTAAACGCTACTCCATCGAGCCCGCCGCCATCAATCTGGAGATCACCGAAACCGCTTCGGTCAGCACCAAGCGTATCATTTTAAAGAATATGCAGAAGCTCATTGCCGCAGGCATACGTTTCTCACTGGACGATTTCGGTACGGGACGCTCTAACCTTGACTATTTCGTTGAAATGCCCATCGATATCATCAAGTTCGATTATTCATTTACACAGGGATATTTCAGAAGCGATAAAGCCAAGAGCGTTATCGAGAGTATCATAGAAATGATGCACAGAATGGGGATGTCCATCGTTTCCGAGGGTGTGGAGACCGAAGAACAGTTCGATGCCATGTGCGCGTTAGGCGTTGAGTATATTCAGGGCTTCTATTTCTCCAAGCCTATACCCGAAAAGGATTTTGTTGAATTTGTCAAGAAGAACAATGCTCACAACATGGGGATGTAAAGGATGTTTCGGACGATCCGGTTTCGGCAGACATGAGGGTTAATGTATGAAATCTATTCAGACTAAGATCATAGTCGGTATCACCGCTCTTATGATCATGGTTGCTGCTTTGTTCCTGATAACAGCCATTTCCAGAACAAAAAGTATTTTGGACAACGATTCCGAAACCATCATGGGACTGGCTGCGGATGCCAACGCCGGCGTAGTCGATGAATATTTCGGTTCGCTGGAGCAGTCGGTAGATGCCATATACAAATATGCTCTGCAGAATACCGGGACTTATGACCACTTTCTTGAAGATCAGGGCGAACGTGATCTGTATACCGGGATCGTGGCCAATCTGGGCAAAAGCATCGCGGAAAATACAAAAGGAGCCATGTCTGTATACCTTCGTTACAATCCCGATGATTACGGTCCTACAAGCGGCTTCTGGTATACAAGCGATCTTGACGGTTCCGCGGGAAAATGGGTATCTGCCGAGCCTACAGATTTGAGCCTCTACGCAAAGGACGATGTAGAGCATGTCGGCTGGTATTATATCCCCATTGCCAAAGGAACACCGATGTGGATGGATCCATATTTCAACAAGAATCTCAGTGTCGAGATGATCTCATACATCATCCCCTATTATTTTAAAGGTTATACCGTAGGCATCATCGGCATGGATATCGATATCTCACTTCTTTGTGAGCTGGTATCCCGGATGAGCGTCTACGAAACCGGTCGCGCATTTCTGGTAACGCGCAACGGCGATCTGATCTATCACGAAAAGCATCCCGCAGGGATCAAATACAACGATATGGACGATGAATTGCGCTCCTTCGTGGATACGATCCTTAAATCCGATCCTGCTGTATCGCATAATTACACCGGCGATGACAATGTCATAAAAAAGCTTGAACTCCGCGAACTCAGAAACGGTATGATCATGGGTGTTTACGCTCCCATCTCCGAAATCAAAGCGCCCCAGGACAAACTCCTTTCCGAGCTTCTCATCGTTTCGGGCATTATCCTGGTCATCGCGGTTATGTTCAGTCTGCTCTGGGTCAAATCCATCACCGAGCCTCTGCAGCGCATGACCCGTATAGCCCAGGAATACGAAAATCTGAATTTCGAAGAGGTAATGGATACTGACAGTGAGGACGAAGTCGGAACTCTGGCGCGTTCAATGCAGAGCATGGCCGCTTCCCTCAAACAGCAGATAGAACGTGCCGACAAGGCCAGCAAAGCCAAGAGTGACTTCCTGGCCAGCATGAGCCACGAGATCCGTACCCCCATCAACGCAGTGCTGGGTATGAACCAGATGATCCTGCGCGAAAGCAGGGATCCGTCCATTCTTGAGTATGCCGGCAACATCCAGTCATCCGGTAAAACGCTGCTGACGCTTATCAACAGCATTCTTGATTTCTCCAACATCGAAGATGGCAAGATGGAGATCCAGCCGATCAAATATGAGCTTTCTTCCGTGATCAACAATCTGGTCAACTCCATTTCCGAAAGAGTGAAAGCCAAATCACTCGAATTCGTTGTAAATGTAGATAATAAACTGCCTTCTGTCCTCTTCGGCGATGATGTCCGTATCGAACAGATCATATACAACCTGCTGACCAATGCCGTCAAATATACCAATACAGGCGCGATTACGCTCAACATTTCCGAAAGTATCCGTCATGACAATTTTGTTGTTCTGGCAGTTTCCGTGGAAGATACCGGTATAGGTATCAAAAAGGAGGATATGGCCAAGATGTTCGATACTTTCGAGCGTCTTGACGAAACTCGCAACAGAAATGTCGAAGGCACGGGACTGGGCATGTCCATCGTTACCAAGCTTCTGAACATGATGGAAAGCGAGCTGCATGTAAACAGCGTTTATGGCCAGGGCTCCGTATTTTCATTTTACCTGAAACAGGAGATCAAAGATGCCACTCCCATCGGTAATTATACCGACAGGCTTGAGACCAGCAGGGCTTCTGAAAATGAAAAGACAGTTCTTCACGCTCCCGAAGCACGCATACTGGTGGTTGATGATAATGAAATGAACCTGAAAGTCGCAAGCAACCTGATGAAGATCTTCGGTATAACGCCTCGGCTGGCAGTTTCGGGTGAAGAGGCCATCGATCTGATAGACACAGATACCTTTGACATCGTATTTCTTGATCACATGATGCCGAAGATGGATGGTATAGAAACACTCGAAAGACTGAGGGAAAAGCATGATACTCTTCCTCCGATCATTGCTCTGACGGCAAATGCCGTAGTGGGCGCTAAGGAAATGTATCTCTCAAAAGGCTTTATTGACTACATGTCCAAGCCCATAGACCTGTCCACGCTTCAGGAAAAACTGGTCAAATATCTTCCGCCTGAAATCGTTTCCTATGTCACTGAAAACAAAGAGGTTAAAAAACCCTCTTCGAAAGGAAGCGAAAAGAAATCCGCAACCATTAAAAAAGACAGTTCGGGAACAGACTCAGTTAAGACCGGCAGCTCAGGCGGCGAAGTGATCGAGTTTTCTCCCAAGGGCGGAAACGATGATGTGCTTGAATTTGCCCCGTCCGGTCCGCAAAGTCCGGATGATGCTCCTCTCACCTTCGAGCCCGGGGACGAACAGATTGATGACTCTGCCTTCGGCGAAGATAAACTTGAACAGCTGAAAAAGCTTGGATTTGACACCGACGGAGCCTTAGGATACTGCGCAGGCGACAGCTCGTTTTACGAAGAACTGCTTGAGGATTTTGTGGCTTCACGTGCGTCCAAATCCGATGAGCTTTCCGGATACCACGCCGATGGAGATCTCGACAGCTACAGAACCCTGGTTCACTCGCTCAAGAGCAGCGCAAAAACAATCGGTGCCATGGAACTGTCCGAAATGGCCAAGCAGCTGGAATTTGCCTCACGGGATGGCAAAGCGGATTTTGTCGATGAGCATCACGAGCCGTTTATCGCAGCATACAAAAACACTACAGAACAGATACAGTCGGTAGTCGGCTGCTAAGTTACCTTAAGTATCATACACATGTGTTTTATCCGACACGTGTGAGAAAAGGAGATAAACTATATGATCAAAGAATTTAAAAAATTCATTTTACGTGGAAACATGTTGGATTTGGCTGTCGGAATGATCATCGGCACTGCTTTCAACGCCATCGTCACCTCACTGGTAAACGACATTTTCATGCCTCTGCTGGGCTGCATCATCGGCGATACCGATTTTTCCAATCTGTATGTGCTGCTGAGCAATCCGGATAATATCCCCAAACCCGCGACACTTGCCGAGGCACAGGAATTGGGACTGGCAACGCTTAATTACGGCAATTTCATTACTGCTATCATCCATTTCCTGCTGATGGCTGTCATCGTCTTCCTTATCGTCAAGGGTATGAACAAGCTCAGCGAATCCGCAAAGAATCTTTCCAAAAAGGAAGAAAAGCCCGCAGAGCCTACCACAAAGGTTTGTCCTTTCTGCCAGTCTGAGATCAGCATCAAGGCTACCCGCTGCCCTCACTGTACTTCCGAGCTGAAGGAGTGATCTGCGTAAATCCGGCATTCGGCACATTTAGTCTGCTTTTTATCAGGGAGGTTTCTTTATGAATCGGGTACTCGTGGTAGTAGATATGCAGAAGGATTTTATCGACGGCGCTTTGGGCACCGCCGAAGCTGTCGCGATAGTAGATAAGGTAGTTGAAAAAATTGAAAACTGGGACGGTCCGGTTTATGCTACCCGCGATACTCACACAGAAAACTATCTGAACACCCTTGAAGGCAAAAACCTTCCTGTGGTCCATTGTGTAAGAGGCAGCGCCGGATGGGAGATAGAGCCGAAAGTGGCTGCCGCCCTTGAGAAAAAAGCAGCAGAAGTAGTAGATAAGCCTACTTTTGGCTCCATGGAGCTGGCACGTATGATCCTGGGCGATAATATGGGCTTCCATGACGGCTCCGGCCCGGTTGCGGAAGTGCAGCTGATAGGCTTATGTACAGGCATATGTGTTATTTCCAACGCTCTGCTGCTAAAGGCCGCCATGCCCAATGTACCTGTAAAGGTAGATCCCTCCTGCTGCGCCTGTGTAACTCCCGACAGTCACAGGACTGCCCTGGAGGCCATGAAGCTGTGCCAGGTGGAGATACTGTAACGATCCTGATCGTACAACGTTCATTCTATTTCTTATATATACGGGGCCGTCGCACTTCTTAGTGTGACAACCCCGTTTCAGCTGTGCTAATACGCAATTTTCAATGCTTCCATGGCCTGATCCACCGTAAAAATGTCTGTCGGTACATCATAGCCCTCTCGTTTCATACGTCCAAAAAGCCGCGTGATCTCAGGAATATCAAGACCTATGGCAGCGAGTTCCATATCACGGGCGAACACCTCGGCCGGCGTATCGTCCATGGCGATCCGGCCATGATCCATGACTATGATCCTTTCAACGTATTCCGCCACGTCCTCCATACTGTGTGAAACCAGTATGACTGTTATGCCCTGCTCCTTCTGGATCCCTGCTATCAGATCCAGTATCTCGCGTCTGCCCTGGGGGTCAAGCCCCGCGGCAGGCTCATCAAGTATCAGCACCTCCGGCTTCATGGCCAGCACACCGGCTATGGCTACCCGGCGTTTCTGACCACCGGACAGATCCAGCGGTGATACATCCAGCAGGCTCTCATCTATTCCTACTGCCTTTAACGCGCCGTAAGCCGCAAGTTCCGCATCAAGGGTCTTCATACCCAGATTCTGCGGCCCAAAGAGCACATCACGGCTTACGCTTGCTTCAAAAAGCTGATATTCCGGATATTGGAACACAAGCCCTACCTTGCGCCTTAAAGCCTTCATTTCGAAATCACGGGCATAAATGCTCTCTCCGTTAAAATATATGGTTCCTTCGGTGGCCTTAAGCAAGCCGTTCAGGTGCTGTATGAGCGTGGATTTGCCGCTTCCCGTGTGCCCGATAAGGCCTATGAACTCCCCGTCCGGGATAACGAGCGAAACATCATCGAGCGCTTTCTTCTCAAATGTGGTGTCCGGGTTATATATGTGCGTTACGTGGTCTAGTATGAGGGACATGTTCATTTCCTTTCCCCTTATATGGCTGCTGTATTTTTTGCTGCTTTCCCCGACGGTTCATACCGGCGGATCATCGTTTCCCGTACTTTAAGCCGCCTTGAGGAAGCCAGCCTCCGTTTGTATTGACTGCCTCAAGGAATTCATCCTCCGTGAGCACGCACACCGGCATGGGCATGCCCGACTTACGCAGGCGGTGTGCCAGTTCGGTGACCGGGGGAACGTCGAGCTTAAGCTTTTTTAATTCATCCACTTTCGAAAATATATCCCGGGGCTTCCCGTCCATGGCGATCCTGCCGCGATCCATGACCAGTATCCTGTCAGCTCCCACGGCTTCGTTCATATAGTGGGTGATAAGTATGACTGTGATCCCCTGCTGCCTGTTCAGCTCATGCGCTGTAGAAAGTACTTCCCTGCGCCCCGCCGGGTCCAGCATGGCAGTTGATTCGTCAAATATGATACACTCGGGCTTCATGGCCAGCACTCCAGCTATGGCCACTCTCTGTTTTTGCCCGCCGGACAGCCTGTTTGGTGAGCTTTTCTTTTCCTCAGTCAGACCGACTTTTTCCAGAGCTTCGTCCACCCTTGCCTGCATCTGATCAGTCGGAATCCCCATATTTTCAAGCCCGAAAGCAACATCCTCCTCCACGGTCTGGGCTATTATCTGATTGTCAGGATTCTGGAACACCATGCCGGCCATCTGCCTTACCTTGAGCAGATTCTCTTCATCCTTCGTGTCGTAACCGCCGACTCTGACGCTGCCTTCTCCCGGGATCAAAAGCCCGTTGATATGCTTCGCGAATGTAGACTTCCCGGAGCCGTTCGCTCCGAGTACAGCCACAAATTCTCCTTTTCTTATATGCACACTGACACCGTCCAGCGCTCTGGTAATGCCTTCAACATTGCCCTCCTCGTCCCGGCGTATGTATTCAAATGCCACATCCTCAAATCGGATCATATCTGTTCCTCTCAACGTTTATTTTCCTAAAGTATAATCGTTCTCACGCTTTTTGTCACGCATAAGAAATGATTTTGTTGACGTTTTTGCGTAAAGTTGATATTATATATAAATGGGAGGAGGTGCGTTTGTTTTATGGATAATTTACTTTCTGAGGAATATTATAAAGAACTTACTGAGGAAGCCTCTCTCAAGGACTCCCCTGTCGATCCGGTAAATGAGATAGTCCCCGGAATGCCCGGATATGAGCTGGTCAAGGAAGGAATAGAAAGGGAATCACGCCGTGTCATCTTTTCCATGCTTGACAACGGCTGCCCTCCTGAGAAGATCAGTTATCTTTGCGGTTATTCCAGAGAGTATGTCGAAAAAATGATCAGGCTGTGGGATTCCGATTTTACCAAGATATCCCCCGCGGAACGCAAAACTTTAGGAACCATTGAGGAAAAGATGAGGAACGGCGAATATATAACCGCCGACCAGATCTTTCTGCAGCTGAAGAAATAAACTTACAAAGCCCCGCATATCCTGCAGGGCTTTTTTACCGGCTGTTCATTCAATATCTATTCCCGTTGTTTTCCGTACCATTCCTTCACCACGGACTCGGCCTTTTTCCCGACTATCGAAAATCCCATCTCCGGCTGTCTGTCGGGCAGCTTCGTATACCAATCCCACCAGAAGAAACCTGCAAACCACGGTTCATCCCACATTGATCTGAAACACGATTCATAAAATGCCGCCTGTTCCTCCTCGTCATACGGAAACTCGCGGTGAGTGAAATCATAGGGCATCATAGCGCACCCGCGGGCGCTGCGGCAGCCAATCTCCATGAAGATGATCTGTTTACCGCCGTTTTTCTCCGACACCTCTCTTAACCCCTGCTTATAACTGTCCCACTTTAGTTTCATATTATCCGCGCTATCGCCGGGAACTGTGGCCACACGGTAATACGCGGAAGTTCCGATATAGTCGACCGCATCCCACCATACTACCCCTGCTTCCCTGCCGTGATTGGTGTTATAGACCAGAGGCCCGTGATAAACGCTTCTGACCGCTTCTATGGCCCTGCGCCAATGATCTTCCTTTCTCTCCGTTCCCAGCATCTCACAGCCGACACAGAACATCTCACATGAGGTTTCCTCGGCAATTTCCGCGTAATGGCATAAAAAGGCAGTATATGATGAGAACCACTCCTTCCAGTAGTCTTTATCTCCCCAGTCACTTTCCGGAAAATCGATATGTGCGCGCCATACTCCGTCCAGACAGTTGACAATAGGTTTTAAGCACACTTTTAAACCCAGCGAATGCAGTTTATCGATCGCGGTATAAATATCCCTGTCTGTTACGGTAAAGCGGTAATCCGGACGGATAACGGTCGAACTGAAGGTATCCTGATGAACGGTGAAGGCAAGCGCAGCCCAGTCTCCACCCAAAGCCGCGAGCCTTTCCATGGAAAGCGCGGCCTCCTGAGTGCGGTATGCCCCCCTGCGTCCGTCAAAGCCGTACGTAAATCCTTTTATAAACATGTATGATCCTCCGCCTTATTTGTCTTAAGCTCTATACTATCATCCTCCCGGTCAGTTTACAAGCCATATGAGTACAGTGGACAAGATAATACATAAATAAATCAATATTTTAAATTTTTAGTAATACATAAACAATTTGTAGATGTTGCACAAATTTTGAACCAAAAATTTTACTATGAATTATATAACATGCTATTGCATTTTAGAAATAATTGTAGTATTTTAGTTGCAGATATTACAATAAAACTAAAACATTTTAGTTTGAGCTAAAATGCAACTGGTTTTCAACATATATCGGGTTTATGTTTTACTTTAGAGTAAAACATATGAAAGGAACAGCTTATGTTAAAGAGGTTATATAAAGTAACAGCCCTGCTGCTGGCCATGCTGCTGATGCTTTCGGCAACCGCCGGCAACGCCTCCCCCGCGGCAGCGGATGATTCGTCTTTCGCAGCGCCTGCAGGTGAAGCCTCCGCAATTGTCGGAACCGTTTCAGACGAACGTCTGGAACATAACTACACTATGGTGAGCGCAGGTTATTCTTTCCCGGACTACAGCGGAGAAGATGTGATATGGAGTATGGATACCTGCATGAACAGCGATGGCAGGAACTACTTAACCGTCGATACCTTCGGATACGGTCCCGGAACAAAAGCCGCAAAGCTTGAAGCAGGCGATTCCTTTGACATGACTGTCGAGGTGCCTGAAAACGGTCTGTATTTTATAGGCTTTGATTATCTGTCCTATGACGAATCGATCCTTCCTATAGAACTGTCCCTTAAGGCAGACGGCATATATCCTTTCTACGAAGCCAGAAGCCTGAAATTCGAGACCACCTGGGCTTCGCGGGATACCAAGAGCATTGACCGCTACGGCAATGAAATAGTAGTGATGCCCGACAAACTGAAGCGCTGGGAATACAAGGATCTCTCCGATTCCGGCTACAGATACTCCGCGCCGCTGAAGGTCGAACTCGCCAAAGGAATACACACCCTGACGATAGATGTAACCGAAGGGCACTTTCTCCTCGGCGATCTGACGCTTACGGCACCCAAAAAGCCCGAAGCGTATACCGGTTCGCCCGCTGCCGAAGGAGACGCGCTGATCATCATTGAAGCGGAAGATTTCTATCTGCGCAATGATTCCTCCATACATGCTATCGGTGAATACGAAACAGACATCAGCCCCACTTTTGTCAGGGAAACAAAGCTTAACACCATAGATGAGGCAAGCTTTTCCGATGCCGGTCAGACGATCACTTATCTGATAAACGCTGATAAAGCGGGATACTATAACATAGCCTTAAATTACAGGCAGTCTGAAAAAAGTGAGTTCCCGGTATTTGTAAATTACATGATCGACGGTCATGTCCCGAATTCGGAATTTGAAAACTATCCGATGACATATACCGCAAAATATAAGACCGAGACACTGAAAGATGGTGACGGGAACAAGCTGAGTGTTTATCTCGAAGCCGGAGAGCATGCATTATCACTGACTATCAGCGCCGATCCGGTACGCCCGGCTCTCGAGGAGGTAGACAGGCTGATTAGCGAGATCAGCGATCTTTCCCTCGAAGTAAAGAAGGTTGCCGGATCAAACAGAGACAAATACAGAGATTTACGAATCACCAGATATATTCCCGGAGTGGCCGAGACCATGCAGGACTGGGTAAACAGGCTGTATGACATGACCGCGAAAGCAGGCGGATATGTTGGAACCGACAATCCCGAAAAGGTAGCCGCGTTCTCTTATCTTCTGATAGCGGCAAAACAGCTGAAGACACTCGCTGAGGAGCCAAATGACCTGGTGTACCGCGTAGACGAGCTTGCGACCAGTTCGAATTCGATAAACACCCAGATCGCGAATTTCGTAGACATCATTAATAAGAACAGTCTGGCCATAGATAGGATATATCTGTATCAGAACGATGCAAAGCTTCCTAAAAAGCCCGGATTTTTCAAGGCTCTGGGATTAAAAGCCGGAAGATTTTTCTACTCCTTTTTCGGTCAGTCGTATTCATCAAGCAATACCGACAAAACGCATATTCAGGTATGGGTCAACCGTCCCCGGCAGTATGTCGAGATCATGCAGAAGATGATAGACGACTCATTTACACCGGCAACCGGCATAGAAGTCGACCTGTCTTTGATGACGGATGCCCAGAAGCTGATCCTGTCCAACGCTTCGGGAGACACGCCCGATATCGCCACAGGCATCAACTATTCTATCCCCTTTGAACTGGCTATACGCGGAGCGCTGGTCGATCTGACCAAATTTGACAATTACAGGGAAGTCTTTTCCCGGTACAGCGACGGCCTTCTGGTTCCTTCGGTGGTCGGCGACGGGCTTTACTCACTGCCCGAGACGATGAACTTTTACTCGCTTTTTTGCAGGACTGATATTCTGGACAAGTTAGGTCTTTCCGCTCCCGATACCCTTGACGAGCTGATCGCCATGCTGCCCGACCTGCAGATGAGAGGCCTGAATGTATTCTATCCGTCGGCTTCGATGACAGGCATGCGTAACTTCCACGCGACAACGCCCATCATTTATCAAAACGGCGGGAAACTGTACGGAAAAACCGCTCTGGAGCTGATGCTCGACAGCGAGCGGACCGTGTATGGATTTACGGAGCTTACCGAGCTGTTCACGCTGTACGACCTGCCGGTCGATGTCCCGAACTTCTACCAGCATTTCAGAAACGGCGACCTGGCAATGGGAATAGCGGATTTCAACTGTTATAACCTGATCCTTAACGCTGCTCCTGAGATCGCAAATTCCTGGACTATTTCGCCGGTACCGGGCGTCTATGACGAAAGCACCGGCGAGGTTAACCGCTATATGTCCGGAGGCGCTGAATCGACGGTGATGTTCTCGTCTGACGACGAAAGAGAGCTTAAAGCCTGGAGATTCATGGACTGGTGGTCTTCCGCCCCGGTTCAGGCCGAGTTCGGGCAGATGCTCCAGATCATGTACGGAGACGAATATATCTGGCCTACGGCCAATCTCGAGGCGTTTGAGCTCCTCCCCTATCCCACCCGTGACAAGGATATAATACTGGAGCAGGCAGGCGCGATACTCGAAGCGCCGAGGCTTCTCGGCAGCTATATGCTGGAACGCGAGATGAGCAATGCTTTCAACGATATCGTGGTAAACGGTAAAACGGTACGGGCACGCATCGACGATGCCGTCAAGGTGATCGACAGGGAAGTGAAGCGCAAGCTCGAGGAATTTGAATATATCGATGAGGACGGCAACGAACTAAAGACCTACTATATCCCGTCAGTCGAACGAGTCAGGGAAATACTGGAACGCTGAATCGATCGACGCAAATGTCAAACGAAGATAGTTTAATTGATTTTTAAATGAGGTACATGTTTATATGTCATACAAAAAAAAGCCTCTGGTCCTGATCAGACCGGCCGGTGTTGGGAAACGGGTGCATTCGAACCCCAACGGCTACTGGTTTGTACTACCCTATGCGCTGCTGTTTACGGTGTTCATACTGGCACCGGTAGTCATGGCGGTAATACTGTCATTTACGAATTTCAACGCGATTCAGTTCCCCCGTTTCGTCGGGTTTTTAAACTACATCAACCTGATCACCGCCGATGAGACCTTCATGAAATTCGTACTGCCCAACACGGTAAAATATGCTCTCATCGTTGGCGTGGGCGGTTACATCCTTTCATTTTTACTGGCATGGGCTCTCGCGAACCTGCCGAAGGGCTTGCGGACGGTATTCGCTCTCGTCCTGTATTCGCCCAGCATGACGACCGGTGTGGCTATGGCGGTACTATGGAAGATCATGTTCACCGGCGATCAGACGGGTTATATCAACAGCTGGCTCATGAGCATAGGCGCTATCGACGAACCGATCATCTGGCTGGTCAATACGGACTATCTGCTGCCCATCGTCATCATCATAGGCCTGTGGTCGAGCATGGGCGTGGGATTCCTCTCCATACTCGCGGGTCTGCTGAATGTTGATGAGTCATTGTACGAAGCGGCTGCGATAGACGGAGTAAAGAACCGTTTTCAGGAAATGATATATGTAACGATCCCCAGCATGAAGCCACAGATGCTGTTCGCAGCGGTCATGCAGATAGTCGGGGCATTCCAGAACGGTACGATCTCCACGCTGCTCGCCGGCAATCCTACTCCGGGATACGCGGCACAGCTCATAGTAAACCATGTTGAGGATTACGGCTTTATCAGATACGAAATGGGCTACGCTGCCGCAGTTTCCGTAGTGCTGCTGCTCATAGTCCAGATATTCTCCGCATTGTCCAACAGATTGTTCGGGGAGCGGGAATGATCCGGTATAAACAAGATAAAACCGATTAAAAGAGATAACCGTTCAGAAAGGGCATACAACAATGGCTGCATACAAAGGGCATCAGATGAATCCCGACAAATTTGAGAAAAGCCAGATCAAGATCGTGCTGCTGGTGCTTCCTCTCGTCATCATCACGGCGATACCGATCATTTTCATCTTCTTCCATGCTTTTAAACCTATGGAGGAGCTGTTTGCCTTCCCGCCGAAATTTATCACCACGCATCCGACGCTTGATAACTTCCGCAAGCTGATCAAGGCCTCGCGTACCGCAGGCATCCCGATCAGTAAATACGTATTCAACAGTATTTTCATCACTGTTGTCGTTGTGTTCGGTTCACTGCTGTTTTCGACCATGGCGGCATACTCGCTCTCGAAGCTGCGCTACAAAGGCCGCCTCACGATGATGAAAATAAATCAGATCGCGCTGATGTTCGTATCCTGCGCGGTCATGATACCGAGATACCTGATAGTTAACAAGCTGGGGCTTATCGACACCTTCTTCGCGCAGATACTGCCTCTCATGGCGCTGCCCGTGGGGCTGTTCCTGATCAAGCAGTTCGTGGACCAGGTGCCTGACTCGCTGATCGAAGCGGCATATATGGATGGGGCGAAGGAATGGACCATATACTTTAAGGTGATCATCCCGCTCATCAAACCGGCTATCGCGACAGCCGCGATACTGGTATTCCAGCAGGTGTGGACAAATATCGAGGCATCAAACTACTACATAAATGATGAATCCTTAAAATCGCTGGCGTTCTACATGAACACGCTCGCGAGCTCGTCAACCGCCAACACGGTCGCGGGTCAGGGAATATCGGCAGCCGCCTCACTCATCATGTTCCTGCCGAACCTGATACTGTTCTGCATACTTCAGAGACAGGTAATGAACACAATGGCTTATTCGGGGATCAAATAGGGGATAAAATGAAAACCAGAAACTTAAAAATCATACCGGCAATCTTACTTGCCCTGCTCATGGTCTTCACCGCCGCGCCGCATGAAGCAAACGCCGACGCCCCGTACAAGACCTATACGGTAGACGGTTACGGAACGGTAACAGCTACGCAGACCGCCTATCTGCCCTACGCCACTATCACCAAGATCGGCGAAGAGTCTCTCGTCGGGCCTACCGATTTTACTCTGATGGACGACGGAAGCCTCTATATCCTTGACAGCGGCAATAAGCGCGTGGTGGTTTCCGATGAAAACTATAACCTCAAAGCAACCTTCGGCGAAGGGATACTTGAGGGTCCGCGGGGCATGTACGTCACGAAGGACAGGATCTGCTACATCGCTGACAGGGACGCGAGAACCATCTGGATGTTCGGTGCCGGCGGCGAGCTGATGGGAAGCTTTTCCAAACCCGCAGCCGCCATGTACGGGGAAGATCAGGATTTTAAACCGCTCAAGATAGTAGTTAATTCCTCCGGCACCATGTATGTGATCTGCGAGTCCAATACCAACGGGATCGTCGAGATAAGCCCGGTGGAGGGCGGAACCTTCCTTGGATATTTCGGTACCAACTCCACCAGCACCTCCATCTGGAGGATCATCTGGAGAGCCGTGCTGACCGATGCCCAGCGTGCCAAGATGCAGCCCAACACTCCCGCAACACCGGATAATATGGCTATCGACGAAAAAGGCATCATATATACCGTTACCCGCGGTGAGAAAAAGGAAGCCTTAAAGCGTCTCAACATCGCCGGCGTCAATATGATAGAGCCCGAATCCTATGAGGATCTGCCTGCCGCAGTGGCTGTCGGCAACCATGACAATGTGTTCGTGGCTTCACAGGAAGGCTATATTTACGAATACAGCAACGAAGGCAATCTCCTGTTCGTATTCGGCGGAGCGGATGACGGCGACAACCGTATCGGTCTTTCTACAAAAGTAGAAGCTATACAGATCGGCAATGATGACAAGATCTATGTTCTTGATTCCGATAAAGCCCAGATCCAGGTTTACGAATCAACGGAATTTGTGGATTATCTACATGACGCGCTGAATCTGTTTTCCAAAGGACGCTACACCGAGTCCAAGGAACCTCTCGGACAGGTCCTCAAGATGAACAATTTGTTCGACTATGCCAATATGGCAATGGGAAAGGCTCTCTACAAAGAGGAAAATTACGAGGAAGCACTGAAATACTCCCGTCTGTCAAAGGACATGGACGGATATTCCGATTCCTTCTGGGAAATACGGAATACGTGGCTTAAGCATCATCTGACCGCCATCGCGCTGATACTCATCGCTCTGTTTATCGCACTTAAGCTTATCAAAGCCCTTGATAAGAAACATGGGATTCTTGACAGACCTCGTAATGTTTTAAGGGCCTTCGGTGAGAAAAAGCTTATAATGCAGGTAAGATACATGTTCTACTTTATGAGGCATCCTATCGAGGCCTGTTACGGTGTCAAGCACTACGGCGCTGTATCCGTTGCCAGCTCGAATGTCCTGCTCTTTGTCATGATAGTGTTCTTTATCATAAATAAATACTTTTGCGGATTTCTGATGAAGACCGTTCGGGAAGGCAGTTTTGACATCGTTTCTGACATAGGCATGATAGTCATTGCCCTGCTTCTCATAGTGGGCTGTAATTACCTGATGTGCACGATCAACGACGGCGAAGGCAAATTAAAGGATATCTATTGCAGCCTGATCTACAGCTTCGGTCCCTTTATCGTATTTACACCGTTTATCTTCCTGCTGTCACATGTGCTGACCAATAACGAGGAGTTCCTTATCTCCTTCGGGCGCCTGTTTATGTTTGCCTGGATTGGCGTACTCGTATTTATTTCCATAAAGGAGATAAATGATTATACGGTGAAGGAAACCATAAAGATCATATTCCTGACGTTGTTCACGATACTGATAGTCTGCCTGCTGGCATTCATTATCTACGTATTGTGGGCACAGGTAATTGACTTTGTACAGCAGATACCGAGAGAGGTGGTGTACAAATTTGACTGAAAGAAATATTAATTATGCCGCGTTTTCCGGTTCTCATAAGTACGGTTCTCATAAGCGGTATACGCCAAACGCGGGCAGACCGGACAGGACACTTGTAAGGATCCTGTCACTTACGCTGGTTCTGGCAATGGTATTGACTGCCGCGGCCGGTTTTGGAAAGTCCGATGGCCGGATTGCCGCTAACGCCGCCGCCGGCGAGATCAACGACCACAAACAGGTCACCTCGAACGGGAATTACACCCTGTATGTCAATGATGAAACCCTCTCGCTGATCATCAGGGACAACTTAACCGGTGCGACCATGGAATCGTCCATAACCTACGATGACGGCGAAAGCAACAAGAGCTGGTACGGCGCGATGAATTCCGCCGTAGTGCTTACGATGATCAACGGCAACGATGACAGCAAGCAGGCCAACACCTTCAATGATATGGTAACAAAGAAGGTTACGCACACCCCCTATGGCTTTACTGCCGATATCTACTGGACCAAATACAAGCTCGGGCTGACTCTGGAGGTGGAACTTACAAACGAGGGTCTTACGGTCAGGGTTCCCGATGAATCGATCCGCGAGGACGGTACGGATTATCAGATAGGCACCATTTCGCTCTATCCTTACCTGGGCAGCTCCTATATGGACGACAAGGAAGGCTACATCTTCATTCCTGACGGAAACGGAGCGCTGATATACTTAAACGACAAGGAGGGCCGCTACAAGTCCGGATATTCCTCAATGATCTACGGACATGACATAGGCTTTGAGGATACAAAAGTAGAATCTCTGCTGTGGGATAAATATAAGATCATTAATTCGTCCGAGCAGATCATCGCCCCTGTGTTCGGAATTGCCCATACGGACGATAAAATGGCCTATCTCGGCATAGTCGAGGACGGCTCGATGAGGGCTATGATAGAAGGCATGCCCAACGGGGTAAGTGTCAATTACAACCGGGCCTACGCGAAATTCATCGAAAGAAAGTACTATACACAGCCTACCTCCAACAATTCGACCGTCGGCTCCCTGAAGATTTCGGAAAGCGAGCGTTCCCACAGTGATCTGAAGGTACGCTACATATTCCTTTCGGGAGACCGGGCCAATTACGCGGGTATGGCAGGTGCCTACAGAGAATATCTCCTCGCAAACGGACTCCTGAAGCAGACCGATGACGGCTTCAGAACCAGAGTGGACTTCTTAGGCTCCGACCGCGAGCAATGGGTGATCGGAACCAGCGCGGTAGTAATGACGACGGCAGATGATATCCGCGGGATCTATGCGGATCTGAAAGAACGCGGCGTCACCGGGCTGCTGACTGTCTACAAGGGCTGGCAGAAGGGCGGTATCTACAATATACCTGTATCAAAATTCAAGGCCGAAGGCAAGCTCGGGGGTACAGGAGAAATAAGCCGTCTGGCTGCAGAGGCTGCAGACTCCGGTATCGGTTTTTACCTGTATGATGACGCTCTCAGGATAAACCCGAGCGAATACAATGTGACCTTCAATGTCGTAAAGAGGATCAACAAGCGTAAATATGAGGAAAATACGCATAAAGAAGTCTATAAGACATTTAACTATGTAACTCCCGCACGCAGCACGTCGGATCTTAAAAAGCTCATAAAGAACATGACAGCGAAAAACGTGACCGGGTTATGTGTCGCGGGAATAACTTCGAACATGTTCTCCTACACCTACGGCGGAACCAATTATACACGCTATCAGTGCGGAAATGCTTACGCTGAACTGCTGGAAACGGCAGATGAGCAGCTTGATATGGTAATGGAACAGCCCGGAGCATACCTTTGGAAGAACACGCAGGCCTTTCTCGATATGCCGCTGTACACCTCAAGCTACATTATCGAAGACGAGTTCGTACCCTTCCTCTCGATAGTCCTTAAGGGTGTTATGCCGGTATACTCGGAATATGTGAATTTTGAGGCAAACCGGCAGGAATTCTTCCTGAAAATGATCGAGAGCGGCACCTATCCTTCTTTCTACATAACAAAGGAGAGTTCAAGCGAGCTGATATACACCAATTCCAACGATATCTACAGCTCTGCCTACGAAACCTACGCAGATACGATAGAGGAATACGCCCGCGAGCTTAAAAAGGTAAATGACGCGGTAAAGGGCGCTGTGATAACGGCCCATGAAATAAAAGACGGCGTTGTCAGGGTCACCTACAGTAACGGTGTGAAGATATACGTTAATTACGGTGAAAGCGCCGCTGCCATCGATGGACTGACGCTTGAGCCAATGTCCTACATACTTGATTAACATGATGAGGATTAAGTAAATGTCGAAAAAAAACAAAGAGAAAAAGCCGAAGATAAAACCGGGCAGACTCGAGAAGCGCGAGGCACGGATGGGGTATCTCTTCATCGCCCCGTGGCTCATCGGCGTAATACTCTTCCTGCTGTATCCGCTTGGACAATCCTTCCGCTATATGTGGTACAACATAAGGATCACGCCCCTCGGAACCAATTTTATTCCGGTGGGAACAGGCAATTTCACTCAGATATGGCTGGAGAATCCGGAATTTCCACAGGGTCTGGTCAAATATGTCTGGCAGACGATAGTCGAAGTTCCGATCATAGTCGTGTTCGCGCTGCTTATCGCAATGATGCTCAACGGCAGGATAAAGTGCAAGGGATTCTTCCGTCTGATATTCTTCCTGCCTGTGATCATAGTAAGCGGTCCCGTCATGAATATGCTGGTAAGCGAAGGCGCCTCGACCATACCTTCGATGAACATTCAGGCGATCATATCCGCTTTTTCCACATTTCTGCCGCAGAAGGCTGCCGAAGGCGTAGGCGAGATATTTTCAAACATGATCATGATCCTGTGGTATTCGGGCGTGCAGATACTGATCTTCCTGTCCGCCCTGCAGAAGGTCGATCCGGCTCTCTATGAAGCTGCCAAGATAGACGGCGGCTCCGGCTGGGAATGCTTCTGGAAGATAACCCTGCCGACGATCAAGCCCATGATACTGCTCAACGCGGTCTACACGGTCATTTTCCTTTCAGGCAACGAGCAGAACGAGCTGATCAACATGATCGAAAACGCGATGTTCTCGGGAACTAAGGAAAAAGGCTACGGCTACGCTTCTGCCATGGCCTGGATGTACGCGGTCATTGTCACGGTCATCGTGCTCATATTCTTCGCTCTGCTCGGTTCCAAAAAGGATGCCTACGACAGACAGGTAAAGAAACGCATGAAGAGCCTTAAAAAGGAAGAACGGCTGCATAAAAAGATACAAAGGAGGAACGCCAGGAATGCCCGGAAATTTGAAAAAGCCACCGACAGCGGCAAATACAAAACCTACGACGGCAGCGGTAACTACTAAAAATAAGCTTACCAAAGAAAAGTTCCACCGCTTTATATTCGGCACCAGGGAAAAAGACGGAGTCGGCAAGCAGATAGCCGTTTACGGTCTCCTGATCTGTATCGGCTTTGTGTATCTGTATCCGATGCTGTACATGTTCTCGACATCATTTATGAACCGCGATGACCTGCTCGATACTTCTGTAAAATGGATCCCCAGCAGCCTGTACCTTCAGAACTATGCGGATGCCGCAAAATCAATGGATTTCTGGCCCACCTTCGCGAAAGGGATACTCATCGCGCTGCTGCCGACGCTCTGTAATGTGGTGATCTGCATGATGGTAGGCTACGGATTCGCCAAATACGAGTTCAAAGGCAAGAAGATCATGATGGCTCTGCTGATATTCTCTTATATCCTTCCGAGCCAGGTCACTATGATACCGACCTATGTCCTGTACAATAAGATGGGGATCCTGGGCACTATCCTTACCTTTGTGCTTCCGGCACTCTTCGGGAACGGGCTGAACGCTCCGATCTTCATCCTGATCTTCTACCAGTTCTTTAAACAGGTTCCGAAGGTCTTAATGGAAGCGGCGGCCATCGACGGAGCAGGCCACTTAAAGACCTTCTTCCGGATAGCTGTTCCTTCGGCGATCCCCGCTATAGTAACGGTGGTGCTGTTCTCGTTCGTCTGGTACTGGAATGAATCATACCTGACCGAGCTTTATGTACGGGGGCTTTCCACAAAAAGCATCTGGACAAATCTCGTGATACAGCTGAAAAACTTTGATTCTTCATTTAACACCAAGGCTTCCGTCGGTGACACCGCCACCAATCTTAATGAATCGGTGCGTATGGCAGCGACTGCCCTGTCCGTACTTCCGCTGTTCGTGATGTACCTGATACTGCAGCGGCAGTTCGTGGAAAGTATCGACAGAACCGGTATCACCGGTGAATGATCCGATCTTGGACCGCCTCAGGCGGTTTGGATATAAAGGTTTTTAGTTTCATTTTTACAACTAAAGGAGGAGTTATGAAAAAACGAATTTTGGCACTGGCACTTATACTCGTAATGGTTCTTAGTGCTGCCGGATGCTCGAAGAAAAGCGGCACCGAGACCGGCAACAGCACTAACACCGGAACCGGCGGGAACGACGCGAACGCTGTCACCCCCAACGTTAATACCGAGATCAGTATCAACGACGCGGTGATCAACGCGACGAACGGCGTAGGTGAGCTGTCAGGCCGCGAGGTTACAAAGGACAACATCACCCTCACTTTCTGGCACTATGAGGATGAAACCACCGCTTCACTCATGGCGGACGCATTTATGGCCAAGTATCCCAACATCAAGGTTGAATGCCGTCTGATCGAGGATATGAGCACGGATCTTTCCGCTGCCGCCTCCGCCGGTAATTTCCCCGATGTATTTGAGGGAACCGACTCGGATACAGCTCTGGCCAATCAGTACTGGCTGGATATCAGTGAGTATTTTGACGCCGATCCCGAAAATGAGAACCTGTTCCCCACCATCAAGGAATACGGTATCGGTTGCTTCGATACCAGCGCAAGATACGCCGTTCCCATGATGGTATGGCCCAGCGCGATGTTTATCGACAGAAACGTGATCGAAAAGCTCAATCTCCAGATGCCCAGAACCGACTGGACCTGGAACGAGATGATCGACCTGATCAAAAAGGCTACAGTTGACGACCGCTCCGGCATGAAATATTACGGACTCGGCTACTACAACAGACTTGACTCGCTGTACGGCGTAGCGGCATGTACCAATGCCGAGCGGGCTATCAAGGGTGAGTTCGGCTTCAACGGTGAAGATTTCGACCTTCAGTACTGGGCTATCGGCGAGCAGCTGTTCTCAGACCTTAAGCTCGGCGGGTACGTTGCTCCCCAGCAGAACACCCAGGCCATGGAAGACTGGTCGGGCGACTGGAGCACATGGTTTGGCGCAACCGGCCATGTAGCAGTATTTTCCGAAGCATTCTGGACCTATCAGAACCTTTGGGGCGTAGATGGCTACCAGGAACAGTACGGTCTGGACATTATCCCTTATGTTACCCCCAACGTAGTTGACGAGAAGGAGCATAACGTTATCACCAATATGTACATGGGCGGCGTTTCAACCTCCTGCAAGCATCCTTACGAAGCTTACCTGCTGCTTAAGTTCATGGGCTGGGGCGTAGACGGCTGGAAGACCCGTCTCCAGATCTACAAGAACCCTGATTATACCAATGCTTCGGGCGTTCCTTTGAAGAATTCCTCGATGCCCATGCCCATCAATCTGGACAGCACGGTATGGGAAGGCTACAAGAGCCTGTTTCCTCAGGATCCCGAGCACAAGCAGTACTGGGATGACTATTTCGCGAGCATTACCCGTCCGGTTCCTTACGGCTGGTATTCCATCGCCGGCTACTGGAACTTCTGTGACCAGTATTTTAACAATATAGGTATCCATGACCTCGTAGACAACGGTACCGCAAAGGCTGCCGACTATGTACTTGACGCGACCGAACAGGCCAACTATTACCACTCCGAGGCAATGCTCTCATACTTTGGCCCGAACGGCTATAACATCTTAAGCAGTGACGAGATTGCCAAGTATCAGGCAGTTGTGGATTCATTCGGCAAGTAATGCCTGTCACATTTAAAACCGGTCAGTAGTAAGCGTGTCCGCCAGGGAGCGCCGTACCGGACCGACTGGTCAGGTACAAAAATGTGTGTAAATATAACTTTTTATAAATTATCAGGAGGAACAACATGCGTAAGAAAATTGTAAGTATCGTCATGTGTCTGTGTATGATCATGGTACTGTTTGCAGGCTGCAAGAAGAATGAAAAGCCCGAACCCGATGCCGGAAACACACAGGCAACCGAAACACCCGCGCCTACCAAGGCGGAAGCCACACCTGAGCCTACGAAGGCTCCCGCTCCCGCAGGGGAAGCTCTTCCCGACGCGAAGTACTATTATTCCTTCGATCAGGCTGACGGAACTGACAAGATCCAGCCTTCCATGAAGGATTCCGCATCCACTCCCATCGTTCAGCCAGCTCCCGATAAGGACGTGGTACTGATCGACGGCGTAAAGGGACAGGCGCTTTACTGTGACGGCTCCTATGGTTACAAGATTCCCGAAGTAAACGGCGTAGGCGAGACCTATTCCATCTCTTTCTGGATATACGCCAGAAGATTCGCGAACTATATGCCCACTGTCCAGTACGGTCCCGATATGCACGGCGATGTGACCGGCGGACAGCATTATCTGAACTTCACCCGCGCGGAGTGGAGCGGTATGGGCGAATATCCCTGCGTATGGTCTTATGACCAGATCGGTGATGAGGCTGTCAACTGGCCCAACTGGTTCCCGAATGACGGCGTAGGCGAAAGACTTAACCAGTGGCTCAATATCACTCTCATTGTAGATGAAAACAACACTACAGACGAGGGTTCCAATATCCTCGGCAAGATGTACTTGAACGGCGAACTCTTCAGTGATTCCGTCACACTTGTTACCGGCACCATGGCTCCTTCTGATAATTTTGATTTCCTGCTCGGTATCAACTACTGGGATGCATATTTTAAGGGTGCTATTGACGAAGTATACATTTTCGACAAGGTGCTGACCGAAGGTCAGGTTCAGACTCTGTACCAGGCAGGCGATCCCAATGCGAAGTTCGTAGAACCCGAAAGGATCGTCGTAGTTACTCCCGATGCATCCGCTATCGAATCTATCGGTAATGTAGGTCTTTCAAACGCCTGGGGTTCGACCTGGACATCTGCCTACGAGATCAAGGACGGCGAGACCAAGAAGGTTACGCTTCATAACTGGTCTTCCGGCAAGGCTACCACCGACAACTACGGTATCCAGTTCGGTAATGCCGATATGAGCGTCACATACGGTCTGGTGCGCGCAGACGCTACCGGCGAAGGTTATGTAAGCGCCGATTACACCTATACATGGGGCAACTGGAACACCTGGTCACAGAGCGCGATGGTTGACGCCAATGTTACGCTCACCATTACCCGCGAAGGCGACACTCTTACAGTAGTTGCCAACAATGTTGACTACAACGGAACCTCCAACGACATGACCGCTACGGTCAGGACTACCCTTACTGCCGCTGATCCCTGCTTCTTTGCTATCAGCTGTGAAAATTCATACGTAGACCTGCTCTCTGTCAAGGACGCGACCATGAGGGCCAATGCCGGTCTGCTGGTGGGCAATACCGACCGTACTACAGGCTGGTGGACCGCGTTCTCGCCCATTTGGAAGGTCAATACGGGTGAGTCCAGGACCATAGGCTTTACCAACTACACAAACGGTGCCGAAAACTGGGATAACTTTGTTGCAATTCTTCAGAATGTTCCCGGCGGACACAGCGCTGACGCTTACGAAGGCTATGCGGAGTATGCGGTAGTACGTGCCGACAACTTCGGCTGGGGCGCAGGTTACGACAATATCGTCGTTCCCGAATGCGACTGGAACTGGGAGACCTTTAAGTCCGACATGGACGGAGCCCATGTTGCGCTCACCGTTACCAACAACGGCGATACCGCGGATGTGGTTGCGGTAGTAAGAACTGCTGACGGAACCGAATATCATCAGAAATATATCGGCATCGCGACCGGCGGAGACCTTTACTTCTGCTTAAGCTGCGAAGGCGCATACCTGCAGGTTGATTCCACTATCGTAGGCAGCACCGATTGCACCACCGTATGGTGGTCACAGTTCTCGGATATCTGGGCTGTTCCCGCAGGCCAGGCCAGAAGCGTAAGCTTTACCAACTACACCAGCGGAGCCGAGAACTGGGATAACTTCGTTGCCATCCTTCAGAATGTACCCGGCGGACACAGCGGTGAAGCTTATGAAGGCTATGCGGAATATGCTGTGGTACGTGCCGACAACTTCGGATGGGGCGCAGGCTATGACAATATCGTAGTACCTGAGTGCGACTGGAACTGGGATACATTCAAAGCTGACATGGATCAGGCAAAGGTTGACCTTACTGTCATCAACAACGGCGATACCGCGGATGTACTGATCACTGCCACCACCGTTGACGGCAAGATCTATAACCAGAAATATACCGGCATCGTAACAGGCGGAGATCTGTACTTCTGCCTGAGCTGCGAGCAGGCTTATCTGGTGATCAATTCAAATAACGTAGGACTTGGTGACAATACGACTCCCTGGTGGGCTCACTTCTCACCCGCCAAGGAAGTAGCCGAAGGCGCAACCGAGTATTTCAGCTTTACCAACTACACCGACGGTGCCGAGAACTGGCGTAACTTCCTGGTAGTGCTTCAGACGACCCCTGCAGGACACTCTGCAGATACTACCGAGGGCTATGCCGAGTATGCCGTGGTCCGTGCCGACAATTACGGATGGGGCGCAGGCTATGATAATATCGCCACCCCCACCAGCAACTGGAACTGGGATACCTTTAAGGCTGATATGGACGGCGCTCACGTGATCGCGGCTGTAACCAATAACGGCGCGACTGCAGATATCCACTGCACGGTCACCACCGCTTCAGGCGCAGTTTATTTCCAGAATTACGACGGTATCGCCATCAGCGGACCGCTTTACGCCGGTCTTCTGTGCGAAGGCGCTCACCTCGCGGTTACGCAGTAAATATTGTATTACCTTTATAAGCGGGTATTTGATCCAGCTTTAAAAGGATCGATGTACCGGCAAACCCTTCTATAATGCAAGGCATCATGGCTTTAGGCCATGGCGCCCTGCGCGGATACTGTCTCGCGGCAGAGACTGTACCCGCGCAGGGTACCATAACATGAATATAACATTATGCACCAAACAAGATATAACACAAGTTTCAGGAGGAACAGACAGCATGAACGAGCAGGCACGAAACGGCCGCATCACGGAATATAACAAACCATTTATAGAACAGCGGGCCGATCCTTACATATATCGCCATACGGACGGAAAGTACTATTTTACCGCTTCCGTGCCGGAATATGACCGCATAGTGATCAGGTGTGCCGGGCGTCTGTCAGATCTGGCCGATACTGAAGAAAAGACCATTTGGAAAAAGCATGACAGCGGCGAGATGAGCAGGCATGTATGGGCTCCTGAACTGCATTATCTTAAGGATAAGTGGTATATATATTTTGCCGCAGGCGAGAGGGACGATAAATGGAAGATAAGACCGTTTGTTCTTGAATGTCTCGGAAATGACCCCTTAAATGACGAGTGGGTCGAGCGCGGTAAGATGCAGCGCAGCGATGACGATATCTACTCCTTTGAGGCTTTTTCTCTTGATGCCACGATATTTGAGAATAAGGGTGAACTTTATTATGTGTGGGCCGAAAAAGTAAGTGTCGGGATACAGATATCCAATCTCTATATCGCGCGGATGGAGTCCCCGACTAAACTCGCAACCGCGCAGGTTCTGCTCACCACTCCGGATTATGACTGGGAACGCGTGGATATCTGGGTCAATGAAGGCCCCGCGGTGATAAAGCATGACGGGCGCATATTCCTTACATATTCAGCCAGCGCCACCGGTGAAGGATACTGCATGGGCATGCTCTCTGTTGATGAAAATGCGGATATACTCGATCCCCGCGCCTGGAAAAAGGAGCGTTATCCGGTTCTTTCCTCCGATGCCGAAAAAGGATTCTTTGGTCCGGGGCATAACAGCTTTACAACACTTGAGGACGGCACGCCGGTATGCGTTTATCATGCCCGGACCTATAGAGATATCACAGGCGATCCGCTATACGACCCGAATCGTCATACTATGCTGATGAAAGTAGTATTTGATGAGAACAGCCGGCCTGTGTTTGACTATACCAACGGACTGTAGGTTAGAAGCCGTTTTCGTAACCGCAGAGGGCTGTCACGCCCGGAAAATGCGACGACTGGTAAGTAACAATATCTTCATTATGAGAGAGAGGACCTAAATGATACGACGTAGATTATCCGCTGCAGGAGCAATATTATCCTGCATCATTCTCCTGACAGCTTGCAGCGGACAACCCACCGGAAATAGCGTTACCGCCTCAAATGACGCCGCGGCGACTGCTGCCGCAAACGGGAACAATGATGCCGCACAGACCGACAACAGCATCTTAACCCAAGATACAGGTATAGCCAAAACCGACCCTGCGACGGAAAGCCTTTTTCAGACAGACGAAACCGGCGGACTCAAAGCAACATTAGTCGTTGAAAAATCCGAGTATTCTGAAGGTGAGACAGTAAACTATACTATAACTGTAGAAAACAATAAAAAGCATTGTTATACCGCAAAAACAGAGCTTAATTACACCAATTCCCCGATTTTTAAGGAAGCATACGAGGGCAGTCTCCCCACACAGCTTCCGAAGCTGGCTTATGGGGAAAGCACCGTCTTAAGCGGTGCTGTTGTCGGGGATAAAACCAATTTGCAGCAGACAGCGCTTGCCGCTCCCAAAAACGAATCCGGCGATTTTGAAACGGTAACGCTCCGTCCTTACGTCAAGTTCATCTATGGGGGAGAGGAAGTCATGATCAGGGCATCTGTCGAGCTTCATGTATATCAGGAGAGAGTGATGATCCCTAAGGATCACAAGAAGATCATCAAGAGCTTTACCTGCCATGATCCCTCCATTTTCAAAGACAGTGACGGAACCTATTACAGCCTTGGAACTCATATAACCGGCGGAACCTCGAAAGATCTGATAAACTGGACAAGCATAGACAACGAGGTACGTGCCGCTTTCTCCCAGGAAACGATCAGGCAGATCCGTGAATGGAACAAGGATGAAAAAAGCGGTTCCTGGTTCGGCTATCTCTGGGCGCCGGATATCATATACAATCCGGTTCTTGAAAAATACTGCTATTATCTGTCCGCGAACGGCGATGACTGGAAATCCAACATTGTGATGCTGACAGCTGATTCTCCTACGGGACCCTTTACCTACGCGGGTTCGGTCGTTTACGGCGGTTTTACACAGGAAGATATGGCCGAGACCGATCTGCCCGCAGTCCTTGGGACGGACGAGCTCCCCGTACGTTATATTACAAACGGTATCAAAAATAAAAAATGGGGCGACAAATGGCCTAACTGCATCGATCCCTGTGTTTTTTACGATGCCGAAGGTAATCTGTGGATGAGCTACGGTTCCTGGTCCGGAGGCATTTTCCTGCTGGCGCTTGACGAGCATACAGGACTGCGGGACTACAGCGTAAGCTACGAGACCAATGACCATTCCGACGCTTATTTCGGCAGGAAAATTGCCGGAGGCTGGTATGTGTCCGGCGAGGGCTCGTATATACAGAAGATTGGCGACTGGTACTGGCTGTTCATGTCTTACGGCAATCTGGAGGCAAGGGGCGGCTACAATATCCGCGTATTCCGTTCCGCGACACCGGACGGTGATTATGTGGACGAACTCGGTAATTCCGCTCTTTACGATAAGTATATTTTCAATTATAATCAAAGCGTCGGTGTCAGGCTCTTCGGAGCTTACAAGTGGCGCACATTTGCCCAGGGACAGGTGGCACAGGGGCATAATTCGGCATTTGTCGATGATGACGGCCGGGCATTTATCGTATATCATTCGAGGACTACAGATGGCAGCGAAGGACACACCGTAAAGATCCATCAGCTGTTCCTGAACAAAGAAGGCTGGCTCGTTGCGGCTCCATACTATTTCGCGGATGAAAAGCTTGAGGATTCCGTCAGTATGACGGATTATGCAGGCGAATACGAGGTGATCCTTCATAAACTTGATATCGATTATAAGAATCTCGAAACCGCCAAACCTTCTTTTATCACGCTATGCGAAGACGGCCGGATAACCGGCGATCATGAGGGAAGCTGGGAGCTCGAAAGCGGCAGTCCGTATATCATGCTCAAGCTGGGCAGCGAAACCTACAGCGGCGTGGTCTTAAAACAATGTGTCGAAAATTCCGATCTTGAGACTGACGTTTTTACTGCTTTGGGTAAAAACACACAAATAACTGTTTGGGGCAGCAAAACACTTGACCTGGAATAAGAAACTTCTCTCTGTCTATTATGAGGTATACGCGATGCAGGAAAAGAAATTCGACCCTCTGGAGCTGATAAAACAGATTCTCGCCTTTATCGCCGTCTCCGCCATTGTCTTTGTCTGGTGTATGCTGATGCTGCTCATAGTGAGCTTCGTGGCACTTTCATATATCACGCTTAAGCTAAAAATGATGATCATCATCTCACTGGCAGTGATGCTGTGCGTGGACGCGGCTTATATCATAAGCAAATACAGAAAGCAAAAGCGGCTTCGATCAAATATTTAGTTTTTTCAAGATAAATTTTATGAGGTTATCAAATGGAAAACAACAACGAAAAACCCACACTTTACCTGAAGTCAATGTATGAGGCTTCCGAGATCTTCAAAGCCCTGAGCACACCTGTGCGACTTAAGATCATGGATAAGATCTATGAAAATGACAGCCTGAGTATGAACGATCTCGCGGAGGCGCTGGGTATAACCAACGGCGCTATTTCCATGAATGTCACAAAGCTGGAGGAAGCCGGTCTGATAAGCATTAAGACGGCATCCGGAAAACGCGGCGCCATGAAGCTTGTGAGACCGCGTTATGAGCGGCTGGTGATCGACATGGTAGATGAAAAAGAGCCGACAAAGTGTTACTGCGATGATATCAGCATAGGTCATTATACCATTTGCCAGGGTAGCCCCACCTGCGGTCTTTCCACTATCAAATCCATCATCGGGTCACTTGACGATTTCAGGGTCTTCTCGTTCCCGGAACGCTTTGACGCGCAGATAGTGTGGTTCGCCAGCGGATTTATCGAATACAGTCTTCCAAATCACCTTCAGGCGGGACAGAAGCCGAAGGAGCTGCAGATCAGTTTTGAGATATCTTCGGAATGTCCCGAATACAATGAGGACTATCCTTCCGATATCCATTTCTCACTGAACGGAAAGGCTCTCGGTATGTGGATCAGTCCCGGAGATTATGGCGGAAGAAGGGGTTATGTTTCGCCTCCGTGGTGGCCTCCGCTTCTCAACCAGTATGGGCTGTTAAAGACCCTTATCATCAATAAAAACGGTACATATATGGACGGTACGCATAAGCTGTCATCCGTAACCATTGATGATCTGGCTATCGACTACAACTCTTTCCTGACCTTCCGTTTCGAGGTGCCCAAGGACACCCCCAACTGCGGCGGCCTCACGCTTTTCGGTGAAAATTTCGGCGATTATAATCAGGCCATCCGCGTGAAGATGTTCTATTCCGAGGAGTGATACTAGTACATCGATTCTTAAATAACTGGACCGAATGCTTGCCTGCTTATCCCGATAGCACACGCCTGAAAGCCTCGCCGTAGCCCGCTACGTCTGCGTTTTCAGACATGTACTCTCGGGCAAGCATTCGGCGCATTAG
>JAILRI010000141.1 GCA_024698555.1 Lachnospiraceae bacterium | reverse complement strand
TGTCGAGCAGAGAATCGGGAACGGGCTTTATCAGATTATCGGTAAGAACCATATCATGATATGCCATGCATGCGACTTCCTCAAGCACCAGAGCGTTTTCAACAGCTTTTTCGGGGGTCTTGGCCCAGGTAAAGGGTCCGTGACCCTTAAGCAGTACCGCAGGAACATCCATAGGCTTGATGCCGCGGGTAGTGAAGGTTTCCACGATCACCTTGCCGGTATTGGCTTCATAGCCTTCAGCGATCTCTTCATCGCTTAAGGTGCGCGCGCAGGGGATGGCTCCGTAAAAGTAATCGGCATGAGTGGTGCCGTAAGGAAGGATATCCTGGCCTGCCTGAGCCATGATGGTCGCCCAGCGGGAATGTGTATGGACTATGCCGCCCAGATCGGGGAACATCCTGTAGAGCGTGAGATGAGTAGGTGTATCGGATGAAGGACGAAGCCTGCCTTCAAGGATATTGCCCTCCAGATCCAGAACGACCATATCATCGGGGGTCATGGAATCGTAGCTGACTCCTGAAGGTTTAATAACAACATTGCCGGTTACATGATCGATCCCGGATACATTGCCCCAGGTGAGAGTTATGAGATTGTACTTGGGAAGCAGCAGATTCGCGTCACATACGCGTTTTTTCAATTCTTCGAGCATGACATGTCCTCCGTGAAATTCTGTCTGTTTGAGATTGGCATCATAAATAATGGTTTATTTCTGTAAAAATCATAACATAAGGCAATTTTCATGTCAAACAAATAATTATTTTAGTGATATCTAAAAAACTATATTATTATCTAAAATTTACTTGCATATTTTTTTTATCTATAGTATCATGAAGGTGAAGCAAAGGGTTCTGTAAGTTTTTTATTGTATGGAGGGTTTATTTATGTCAAAGCTTTATGTGAATCCCAATGTGAAGATTGGGAAGATCAACAAGGAGATCTACGGTAATTTTTCGGAGCATCTCGGAAGATGCATCTATGAAGGTGTTTATGTTGGTGAGAATTCTGATATTCCGAATAAAAACGGTATGCGTACAGATGTGGTGGAGGCGCTTAAGGAAATGAAGCTTCCTGTCCTGCGCTGGCCGGGAGGCTGTTTTGCGGATGAGTATCACTGGGAGGACGGTATCGGCCCCAAAGAGAGCCGCAAGAAGCTCATCAATACCCATTGGGGCGGAGTACTTGAGGATAACAGCTTCGGTACCCATGAATTCATGGAGCTGTGTGAACAGATAGGATGTGAAACCTATGTAAACGGTAATGTCGGCTCCGGAACCGTTCGTGAGATGAGTGAGTGGGTAGAGTACATGACCTTTGAGGGTGTATCCCCGCAGGCTGACCGCCGTAAGGCTAACGGTCATGAGGGCGCGTATACCGTCAACTATTTCGGCGTTGGCAATGAAAACTGGGGATGCGGCGGCAATATGACCCCTGAGTTTTACGCGAACCTTTACCGCCAGTATCAGACCTATATCCGCCAGTACAATCCCGATAAGAAGATATTTAAGATCGCCTGCGGCGCCAACGCGGCAGATTATAACTGGACAGACAAGGTTATGGAGATTGCGCATCCTTTCATGGACGGCATTTCGCTGCATTATTATACCGTGCCCCATACCTGGGAGAAGAAGGGCTCCGCTACAAAGTTCAGCGAGGAGGATTGGTACAACACTCTGAAGAAGACATGCTTCATGGACGAGCTGCTTGATCATAATATCGCCATCATGGATCACTATGATCCGAAGGGCAGGATCGGGCTTATCGTAGATGAGTGGGGCACCTGGTATGATGTGGAGGAGGGGACCAATCCCGGCTTCCTCTATCAGCAGAACACTATCCGCGACGCGCTGGTGGCAGGTATCAATCTCAATATCTTCAACAAGCACTGCAAGCGCGTTCGCATGGCCAATATCGCACAGCTGGTCAACGTGCTCCAGTCTGTGATCCTGACCGAAGGACCGAAGATGGTAAAGACACCTACCTACTATGTATTCAAGATGTACGCGGATCATCAGGACGCGGAACTGGTATCCAGCTCTTTGGAGATCGGCGAAACAGGTATGGGTGAGGATAAGGTCAAAAAGGTATATGAAAGCTGTTCGGTTAAGGACGGCAGGCTTACCGTTACCCTTGCGAATCTTTCCCTTGATGAGGATGAGGATATAGAGATAGTACTTACAGAAAGCGCTGTTAAGTCAGTTGCCGGCGAGATAGTCACCGGCGCCATGGATGCGCATAACACATTTGATGCACCCGAGACAGTAAAGACTGCCGCGTTTGAAGGCTGTAAAATAACTCACGAAGGGCTGAACATCAAGCTTCCCGCAAAGAGCGTAGTGAAGGTATCTGCAATTATTGAATAATATGACAACTGAAACGTACGTATCATTTCCGTTCGCTAGGGGCAGTTTCTTAGAAGTACACTTCTGAAACTGCCCTCTCGCTTATCGCACATGTTAAAGGGGCTGTCGCACTAAGAAAAGTGCGGCGGCCCTTTAAAACGACGTTATTAATTAGGCATCATAACTAATAAATGAAAGCAATATCGCAATATTTGGAAACCAATTTGTTGAATATAGTGAGATAATGTCTTGCGGAGGTTGTTTTTGTTATGGATAATCTACAAATTGATGAAATACGCGCGAAAGCGATAAAGAAAAAGAAGACGAGAGCCAAGATAGAATTTTTATATATCCTGCCTTTTATACTGCTGGTTGCAGTGTTCTCTTATTTCCCGCTTTTTGGCTGGATATATGCGTTCTTTGATTATAAACCGCCTGCACCTCTTAAGATGGAGAATTTCGTCGGGTTCAAATGGTTTATCACCATGTTTGAGAACGAGGTGAAGGTTAAGCAGATAGTTCAGGTCATCATCAATACCTTTGCCATGAGTGGCCTGTCGTTGCTGTTTTCATGGTTCCCGATGATCTTTGCCGTGTTTTTGAATGAGATCAAGTTCAACCCGTTTAAGAAATTTGTACAGACAGTTACGACTCTTCCGAATTTTATAAGCTGGGTTCTTGTTTATTCGATAGCGTTTTCGGTACTGAACAACACCGGAGTAGTAAACAGTGTCCTTCAGAACCTTGGCATTATTGACGCCCCGATCGATTTCCTTAAATCGACTGAACATATTTATTTTAAGCAGTGGCTGTGGCTTACCTGGAAGAATGCCGGCTGGGCTTCGATCATGTATATAGCCGCCATTACCGGAATAGATGAAGAACTTAACGAGGCAGCCCGTATAGATGGAGCTTCCAGGATGCAGATCATCTGGAACATAACCATTCCGAGCATATTGCCTACATATTTCGTTCTGGTCATGCTGAACCTGGCCAATTTCCTTACAAACGGAATGGAACAGTTCTTTGTATTCCAGAACTCCTTTAACAAAGAGAAAATTCAGGTGCTTGATCTGTATGTCTATAACCTGAAGAGCGCCGGCGGGTATTCGTTATCAACAGCGATCAGTATCCTTAAGACATTGATCAGCGTGACGCTGCTGGGACTGACGAATAAATTCTCAAAGCTGATCAGAGGAGAAGGGTTTATTTGATATGGCAGAGGAATATTTCACTACGGATGATAAAAAACTCGCGAGAAGGATAAGAAGAGGCGGACAGCCCCATTACAGGCGGAGCTTTTCCGATCATGTGATGAGTTTTATCACTTATGTGGTCTATACTTTTTTCGCGTTTGTCTGTCTGTATCCGTTTTACTATATTTTTATCAATACCATCAGTAACAATGACCTGAGCCAGAGAGGCAAGGTTCTGTTCTACCCGAAAGAGATACATTTTACGAACTATATCCAGGTGTTTCAGATAAAGGGATTATTTGACGCGTTCAAGATCTCGCTGCTCAGAACGGTTATAGGTACCGTACTTACAGTAGTCTGTGCGGCTTTCCTCGGATATATGTTTACCCGTGAGAGCATGTGGAAACGCAGGTTCTGGTATCGGTTCGTGGTTGCAACGATGTATTTTAACGCGGGTATCATCCCCTGGTATCTGACCATGGTTAAGCTCGGACTGGTCAATAATTTCTGGGGTTATATTTTCCCCATGGTAGTCAGCCCGTTCTACATCGTACTGTGCAAGACGTTTGTGGAAAGTATCCCCAAGGAATTACAGGAGGCTGCCGAGATCGATGGAGCGGGGACCCTCAGGATCTTCTGGAGTATCATCAGACCGGTTATTAAGCCGATCCTGGCGACCATAGCGATATTCTCCGCCGTTAACCAGTGGAACGCGTTTCAGGATACTTTGCTGCTTGTTACTGATCAGAAGCTTTATTCGCTTCAGTTCCTGCTGTATAACTACATTAACCAGGCAAATTCACTCAAAACCGCGGTTAACAGCTCCACTTCCTCGGCCAATATTGCCGCGAGTCTGGCTCATGCGGCGAATGCTACTTCCATCCGCATGACGGTAACCATGTTCGTGGTAATTCCCATCATACTTGTGTATCCCTTCTTCCAGAGATACTTTACAAAGGGTATCATGATCGGAGCGGTAAAAGGTTGAGAACATATCAGTTTTTGGTATCCGCTCATAAGCAGGGGTTATAAATACTTTTATGATCTATGCATATGTGTTGAGATATAGAAAAGTAACAAAAATATTAAAAAATGGAGGGTTTTTATGAAAAAAGTTCTAGCATTATTTCTGGCTTTAGTAATGGTGATCGGCTGCATGTCAGGCTGCGCCAAAAAGTCAGGCGACGCCGGAAACGACGGTACAGGCAATCAGGGCAATACCGGCAATCAGACTGATAACAACGGCGGTGGCGCTGCAACAACCACTGACAAGAAGGATCTGATGACTATCGAGTTCTATGATGTTGCTGCAAACTATCAGGGAACCCAGTCAGGCTGGTTCGAGAAGGTCGTTAAGGATCGTTTCAATCTCGAACTCAGTATCATCGCTCCTCAGGTATCCGGTGGCGATATCTACCAGACAAGGTCTGCAAGCGGCAACCTTGGTGATGTTGTTATACTTGACGCAACGGATTTTGCGGATTGCGTAAACAATGGCCTTATCAAGGACATCTCTGCGGACATCTATAACTATCCTAATCTTGCTACCTATAAGGACCAGATCGATTACTACAACAAGGGTGTTGGAGACGGAAGCAAGATCTACGGTATCCCTACCGAGATGACCAATACTTCTCCTACAACTCTTTCTGAGGATGTTATCTATTCCAGCCCTCTGCTTCGCTGGGATCTGTACAGTGGCATCGGAGCTCCCGATATTAAGGATCTGGATGGACTTCTTGATGTTTTAAAGCAGATGAAGGATAAGTATCCTACCAACGCTGACGGTGATCCCGCATATCCTTTCTCGCTGTGGCCCGACTGGGACGGTGGTGACGGCATGCTCGGTATCGCCAACGTAGTTCAGCTTACCACCTGGTATGGTGAGAAGATCAAGGGTTCTGCTATTCTCAGACCCGACAACACCTTCACACCCATCACCGATAAGAACGCTTCTTACTACAAGATGCTGAAGTTCCTCTTCAAGGCTAACCAGATGGGTCTTCTTGATCCCGATTCCGGTACTCAGAAGTGGGATGATGCCTGCGCAAAGATGAGCAGCGGACGTGTATACCTTATGTGGTACAGCTGGCAGGTTGGTTTCTGGAACAGCACCGACAGACTTAATGATGGTACTGCTTTCATCTTTACTCCCGTTCAGGATCAGAACTACTATGCAGAGGCTGATAAGTACTATGGAAGCGGCCGTGTATGGGGTATCGGCAGCAAGGTTGACGATGCGAAATATAAGAGGATCCTTGAATTCCTTGACTGGTATGCTTCGCCTGAAGGCTGCCAGTTCGAGCACTGCGGTATCGAAGGATTTAACTATGAGAAGACCGCTGACGGCAAGTTCAAGAGCATCAATGATAACGCCCTTATGGATAATCTTCCCGTTCCCGAGGAGTACGGCGGAATGGGCTACAACGATGGTAACAACGCTATTAACCAGTGGATCGTAGGTTCTATCAGTACTAACCCCAATACCGGCGAATCATACGCCAAGGCTTACTGGGCAAGCTACAAGGCTGATACCATGGGTAAGACCAAGCAGGAGTGGGCTGCCAGGTTTGGCGCTTCAGAGCCTGTTGAGTGGATGAAGAAGAACAATAAGATCGTCATCAGCCCCAACGTAAGTGTTGCTCTTCCCAGCGATACACCTGATATTGCTACTGCAAGAAGTCAGTGTAACAATGAGCTGTGCGATGCTTCCTGGAGAATGATCTTTGCTAAGGACGAAGCTGACTTTGATAAGCAGTGGGATGACCTTGCAGTTACTCTCGACAGCTTCGGTTTCCAGGATCTGTACAAGTTCGATGTTGACAAGGCACAGATCGAAGTTGACGCCAAGATCGCTGCAAGCAAATAAAGATATTAGCGAAGGTTTCGTATAGTAACCGAAGCTTTACCGCCGTACCGTAAGGTACGGCGGTTTTTCTTGACGCGGAACGGGTTATAGATGTATGATGCTATTTAGAAAAAAAACTTCAAAGGAGTGTGTATTATGCGAGTGATGGTGATCAACGGTCCCAATCTGAATATGCTTGGATACAGAGAACCTGCCGTTTACGGAGACAGGAAATATACCGATCTGTGTGCCTTCATTGAAACAATAAGCTGTGATATGGGGATAGATGTTCTTGTGAGACAGTCAAACCATGAGGGTGAAATAGTAGACTGGATACATGAGCTTTATTTTGAGCATTATGACGGTCTGGTCATAAATGCCGGAGCTTATACGCACTACAGTTATGCCATAAGGGATGCGCTGGCAATCCTTTCCTGTCCCGTAGTCGAGGTTCACCTGTCGGATGTTATGAACAGGGAGGATTTCAGAAAAATCTCGGTCATCGAAGAAGTGTGCACGGCCAGATGCTTCGGAAAAGGATTTGATTCTTACAAGGATGCCCTTCTGTTTATAAAAAATGCTGAAGTAAAGTAATAAGAATAAGAAAAAATTTTACTTGAAAATGATAATAAGATATATTACAATATAACAAACTGTGTGTTTGTGAAAAAAATTAGGAGGAATTTTATGATTTCAGCAGGTGATTTTAGAAACGGATTGACACTTGAGATTGACGGCGGCGTTTATCAGGTAGTCGAGTTCCAGCATGTTAAGCCCGGTAAAGGTGCAGCGTTCGTCAGGACCAAGCTTCGCAATATTATCAACGGCGGTGTTACCGAAACTACCTTCAGACCTACGGACAAGTATCCTCAGGCTCATATCGAAAAGAGCGATATGCAGTATCTTTACGCTGACGGTGAGATGTACAACTTCATGAACGTTGATACCTATGACCAGATAGCTCTTACAGCAGATCAGATCGGTGACGCTTTAAAGTTCGTTAAGGAAAACGACATGGTAAAGATGCTCTCATATCAGGGCAAGATATTCTCAGTTGAGCCTCCGATGTTCGCTGAACTTGAGGTTACCGAAACCGAGCCCGGATTTAAGGGCGATACAGCTACCGGTGCTTCAAAGCCCGCGATCGTTGAGACAGGCGCTCAGGTTATGGTTCCCCTGTTTGTGGAGCGCGGCAACAAGATCCAGATTGACACCAGAACAGGCGAATACCTGAAGAGAATCTAAGATACATTGATCGATCATTATATGGGCTGCTTAAAAGTAGGCAGCCCATTGTGATAAATGAGGTGCGAAATGAAAGATAAGAATATAAACGGTGATATAAGAATATCCGATGATGTGGTCGCGAGTATTGTCGGACTGGCTGCTTCGGAGGTTGACGGTATCACATCCATAGCCGGCAATATTACCGAAGAAAAGATAGCCAGATCAGGTGTGAAAAACAGCTCCAAGGGAATCAAGCTTCAGATCGAAGACGGCTGTGTCAGTGTCAATCTCTATATGAACATGCGCTATGGCTACAGCATCCCTGTAGTTACCGCCCAGGTTCAGGATCGTGTCTCAAATGCCATCGAGAATATGACCGGCTTAAAGGCTTCATCGGTCAATATTCATATCGTCGGGATAGATGTATGATAAAGTGCCTGAAGCAAGGGCATCTTTAGCATATATGATATTGTTGAATGAGGATTATTTATGAGTACTTTGACAAGACGTTCATTAAGGGAACATCTGCTTAAGCTCTTATATCTTCGTGATTTTCATACAGCCGATGAGCTTGACGAGCAGTTTGATCTGTATATTTCCTGCTATACGGACTTGAGCGGTGAAAGCGATGAAGCCGGCTCAATACGGGAACGCTATGACAGTATAGTATCGAAGCTTTCCGAGATCGACAGTCTGATCGAAAGGTCAGCCAGGGGATGGAAGTTCAACCGTATCGGAAAGACCGAGCTTAATATCTTAAGGATAGCCATATATGAGATGAAATATGATGAAAGTGTTCCCGAAAGTGTCGCTATCAATGAGGCGGTTGAGATCACCAAGCAATATGGATCGGATGATTCATCCTATGGATTTGTTAACGGCATTTTAGGCACATTGTCGGAGAAAAATAAATGAATTCTGTTCTGACTGTAACACAGGTCAATACTTATATTGGCAATAAACTGTCATATGATCCCAATCTATCGGATATCAGTGTGCGCGGTGAGGTTTCTAACTGCAAGTATAGCAGTACCGGGCACATTTATTTTTCCATAAAGGATGAAAATTCACAGCTATCATGTATTATGTTCAGAAACAGACTGAACACGGGCGGGTTGAAATTCAGGCTTGAGAACGGTCAGGCAGTTATAGTGCATGGAAGCATCAATGTCTACACTTTGGGCGGTACCTACAGCATACTTGCCGAGAGTATAGAAAAAGAGGGAGCCGGCGAACTGTTTGAAAGGTTTGAAAAGCTTAAGGAGAAGCTTTCTGATGAAGGTTTGTTCGACGAAGAGCATAAGAAACCCATTCCGAAATATATACATACCCTGGGAGTGGTCACTTCGAAGAACGGCGCTGTCCTGCATGATATATGTACAGTGACGGCACGCAGGAATCCATATATCAAAATTATCCTGGCAGACGCGTCAGTACAGGGAAAGGGTGCCGCGTCCTCTCTTGTTGCCGGCTTGAAGGCAATGATAAAGAGAAAACCGGATGTAATAATCATAGGAAGAGGCGGAGGTTCTTTCGAGGATCTGTTTGAATTCAATGATGAAGCTCTCGCCAGAGCGATATATGCCTGTCCGATCCCGGTCATATCCGCAGTCGGGCATGAAACCGATTTTACCATCTGCGATTTTGTCGCGGATATAAGAGCCGCTACACCATCCGTTGCTGCCGAGCTGGCTGTTTTTGATCACTATGATTTTGAATCCAGGCTGGTCGATTATGAATATGCTCTGTACGACCGTATGATCTCAAAGATCAACGAAGCTTTGAACAGATGTGAGCAGTTCAGATTAAAGCTTGACAGGCTGGATCCGAAAAAAGTGCTTAAGGGATACGGCTTGCAGCTTCCGCAGTATAAGAGAAGACTGACGCTTGAACTGACCAGAAAACTGAACATTTGCAAACAGCAGCTGGAGTATGGAACTTTGGAGCTTCAAAATGAGATAAAAAAGAAGCTGGAGGAAACCGAAGCCAGAACAGACGGATATTCCATGAAATTTCCGGAACTGTTCAGGACACGACTGTATGAAGCTAAGCACAGGATGGAACTGGTAAGCGAAAGACTGGATGGTATGTCGCCGCTAAAGAAGCTTCAAAGCGGCTATGCATATCTGGAAGATGAGGATCGGCACTGTATCAGAAGCGTAAAGGAGCTGAAAGAAGGAGATACTTTTAAGGCTACGCTTTCTGACGGAGGTTTCATTTCCAGAGTGGAAAAGATATATTTTATCAGGAGAAATGATAATGGCTGGGAAAAGCAATAAAACGAAGCAGCTGACTGAAGACAAGCCCAAGAGCATTGATGAGGCTTTCGGCGCTCTCGACGAACTCATAGAATCGATGGGGAGGGATGATATCAGTCTGGAAGAAAGCTTTGACGCGTACAAAAAAGGTCTGGAGCTGGTAAAATACTGCAATGAATCGATCTCAAGGATAGAGAGTGAACTGGAAGAACTCGGAATCGATGATACAAGTGAAGATGCTGAATAAAAGGGGATATAGGCTATGTTTGACCTGAATGAGAAAACCGGGTTCGTAAATACCATACTGGAAAGCCTGCTTCCGGTATCAAAAAGGCAGGGCAGCATAGAAGACGCTATGCGTTACAGCGTACTTAACGGTGGAAAGAGGCTGCGTCCGATAATGCTGATAGAGGCATTCAGATTATTCTGCGCGGATACCGAGACTGAAAAAATGATCGCACTGCCTTTTGCCGCCGCCATAGAATTTATACATTCCTATTCACTGGTACATGACGATCTGCCGGCTATGGATGACGACACATACAGGCGGGGGCAGCTCACCACTCATAAGAAATTCGGACACGCGATGGGGGTTCTGACCGGGGACGCTTTGCTCAACTATGCCTTTGAGACCATGTCCGGGGCAGCCGTTAAAGTGAGCGGGATAAGAAATGTCGAAATAAAGGCTGTATTGCTTGACAGGTGCGTCAGAGCTATTTCCGAAATATCTTCCCAAACCGGATATCTGGGCATGATATACGGACAGGTAAGGGACTGCAGCGAGGAAACGGACGCTGCCCCGGACGAGGTCATAAAGACTGATGAGCTGAAAACTTCATGCCTTTTTGAAGCGGCACTTGTTGCGGGCGCAATCCTGGGCGGCGCCGATCCAGAGCAGATCGACCGGATAAAAAAAGCCGGATACCATATCGGGATAGCTTTTCAGTTAAGGGACGATATTCTCGATGAGACGGCGACTTTTGAGGAACTGGGCAAGGATATAGGAAGCGATGAAAAGAATGGGAAAAAGACTTTCCTGGCTCTGATGGGACGTGAAAAGACAGTTAGCCGGCTGCATACAGAGATGGATAAAGCACGGGAGACGATCAATGACCTTCCCGGAGAACACGGTTTTTTTGAAGATCTTTGTACTATGATATCAAGTAATTAACAGGAGTTTACTTTAGCATTATACCATGAAGCTGTTATCGACTATAAATGAACCGAACGACATAAAAAAGATATCTCCCGCGGATTATAAGCAGCTGGCCCGGGAGATAAGGGAGTTTCTGGTGCAGAAGGTAAGCGCCACAGGAGGACATCTTGCCTCCAATCTGGGCGTAGTGGAGCTGACGATGGCACTGCATCTGTTTCTGGATCTTCCCAAGGATAAGCTGATCTGGGATGTCGGACATCAGGCATACACGCATAAGATCCTGACAGGAAGACGTTCGGGATTTGACACACTGCGCCAGTATGAGGGCATCAGCGGCTTCCCCAAGACCAGTGAAAGCGATTGCGATGCTTTTAATACCGGTCACAGCTCCACTTCGATATCTGTAGCTACCGGTATAGTTGAAGCCAGGGAACTGAACGGCGATGATTATAAAGTGGTTGCGGTGATAGGCGACGGAGCGCTTTCGGGTGGCCTTGCGTACGAGGCTCTTAACAACGCGGGCGAGCTTAAAGCCAATATGATCATCATTTTGAATGACAATAAAATGTCAATTTCCGAAAATGTAGGCGGAATGGCCAATTATCTGGGAAAGCTAAGGACCAGCTCGAGATATACCGGCATCAAAATGAAACTGGAAGAAAGCCTTTCGAAGGTACCTGCTGTCGGCGATAAAGTTGTAAAGAGCCTTAAAGCCTCCAAGGATTCCGTTAAAAGCCTGTTTATTCCCGGCATGTTCTTTGAAAATATGGGAATCACTTATATCGGACCCATTGACGGACATAATATCCAGATAGTCACCGACGCGCTCAATGCCGCCGCGCAGACGAATAAACCTGTGCTGATCCATGTGATCACCCAGAAAGGACGAGGATATAAGCCGGCTGAGCTCGATCCGTCAAAGTTTCACGGAGTCGGTCCCTTCGACCGTAAAACCGGCGACACCATCGACAATAAGAACACCAGGACATATACACGGGTATTCGGCGATAAGATAGTGGAGCTTGCGCGTAACAATAAAAAGATCGTTGCGGTTTCTGCGGCAATGGCAGACGGAACAGGCTTGAAGAAGTTTTCAAAGCTTTTCCCCGAACGCTTTTTTGATGTCGGCATAGCCGAAGAACACGCTGTTACCTTTGCGGCAGGCATGGCATCACAGGGATTTCATCCTGTGGTGGCCATATACTCGACTTTTTTGCAGCGTTCATATGACCAGATCGTTCATGATGTGGCGCTTTCGGGACTGCCGGTCACTTTTTGCATAGACAGGGCCGGCATAGTGGGCAATGATGGTGAAACACATCAGGGAATATACGATATTTCTTTCCTTTCGCATGTGCCCGGACTGGTATCCATGGCACCGAAAAACGCGTTTGAACTGGAAGCGATGATGGACTTTGCCTGCAATTATCCGGGACCGGTTTCCATCAGGTATCCCAGAGGAAAGGCTACGGAAAAACTAAAGGAGTTTAATGCCCCGATCGTTAAAGGCAAAGCGGAGATAATACGTAAAGGACATGATTTCTGTGTGTTCGCTCTCGGAAGGATGGTCAAGGTCATGGACGAGATAGCGGACGAACTGTTAAATGAGGGTATAGACTTAGGAGTTGTAAACGCAAGGTTTATCTCACCCATGGACACGCAGATGATCGATAAGTTTGCCGGTGAGTCAAAGATCATTTTCACATGTGAGGAAAATGTCTGCCGTGGCGGATTCGGTGAAGCTGTCGGAGCATATCTGATGGAAAAAGGTTATCGGGGCGAGTTTGTCAATCTTGCTTTACCCGATATATATCTGGTACAGGGAACTCCCAATGAGCTGAGGGATTCGCTCGGATTTGATCCAGACGGCCTGAAAAAACGCATTCTGGATCGGTGTTTAAGAAAATGATGATCAGATCATCGTTTTCCAAAATTATTATTTTTTTCTTGACTATGAAAAAAAATTTGATATAATAACACTAGTGCGTAAATTCATTGGTTAGTATGGTTCGGCACAATTCTCAACTGGAGGGAGGTTTGGTGTGAGGCTATGTCGAATGTTATAGTTAAAGATAACGAGACTTTGGACAGTGCTCTTCGCAGATTCAAGAGGAACTGCGCAAAGGCGGGAATCCAGCAGGAGATCCGTAAGCGTGAGCATTACGAGAAGCCCAGTGTTAGGCGTAAGAAAAAGTCCGAAGCTGCCCGCAAGAGAAAGTATAAATAAGACTTTTGACGAAAGGGATCCTTGAAAACAGGATTCCTTTTTTATTTTTTCTGTTTTTCAAAAAATTCCTTTGTATTTGCAGACATATATAGTATAATTACTGTGTGTGGGCTTTTTGATAATAATATAACAGGCAGACATTTGGTCCGGCTGTTATATGAGACGATGCAGCGGCGACGCTTAATGGGAGAAATATGAGTATAGGCGAAACAGTTATAAATATTCCCGCGGAACATATAGGCAATGTGTTCGGCGAATTCGATCACAATATAAAAGTCATAGAAAAGGCATTGTCCGTTACCATCATTCTTCGGGGCTCGGAGATCAAGATCCTGGGTTCACCTTCGGAAGTGGACAAGGCAGACCGTGTGATAACCCAGCTGGTGGAGCTTTCAAAGGGCGGCAATATCATAACTGATCAGAATGTCAATTATACGATCTCCATGTGTTTTGAAGACAAGGAAACACAGATAGGTGAGATCGATAAGGATATCGTAGCGTTTACAGTAGCAGGAAAACCCATAAAGCCCAAGACCATCGGACAAGAGAAATATGTAAATCTCATCCGTGAAAAGATGATCGTGTTCGGGCTAGGTCCTGCGGGTACGGGAAAAACATATCTTGCTATGGCTATGGCCATCAGCGCGTTTAAAAACGGAGACTGCGGGCGCATCATCCTGACACGCCCTGCAATAGAGGCCGGTGAGAAACTGGGATTTCTTCCCGGCGACCTTCAGAGTAAGATAGATCCTTATCTGAGGCCGTTATATGACGCGTTGTATCAGATAATGGGACCTGACAGTTTCATAAAGAACTCGGAAAAGGGTCTTATCGAAGTGGCGCCGCTTGCGTATATGCGCGGAAGAACACTTGACAATGCCTTCATAATCCTTGATGAGGCACAGAATACGACTCCGGCTCAGATGAAAATGTTCCTGACCAGGATCGGCTTCGGCTCGAAGGTAATAATCACCGGCGACCCTACTCAGAAGGATCTTCCGGCAGGCCAGATATCGGGACTTGATATAGCAATCAAGGTCCTGTCCGGTATCGAGGATATCGGCTTTGCCCAGCTGACCACAAAGGACGTGGTAAGGCATCCTCTGGTACAGAAAATAGTTGAAGCATACGAAAAATACGAGAAGAGGTTACATAATCCAAATGATCGCAGAAAATGATGCGGTTGTTCACAACAGGAAGAACACGATCTTCAATATCATCCTGCCTGTTGTGGCTGTTCTTTCCGCTCTGGCGGGTGTGATGCTTTCCGGCGGTTATGATACGTGGATCATATTGCCGCCTGTCGCATTTGCCGCCTGCTATAGTTTTATATTCGGTTTTTTCACCGATCTGAAGAAGCGGGATATGCTTACATTCAGATATAAACCGATATTGACGGTGATCTTTACCATACCGGTATTTATCTGTCCGTGGCTCATAGACGGTTTCGCGTATACCATGGTAATGATCGCTGTAGTGGCTGTTTTAAGCTCACTGGTCGGATTTGAGAGCTCACTGATCACGTTAGTCGGTGCCAGTCTGTATCTATGGGCTTTTATGCCCCAGACTATGGATGGTACGGCTGTTCTGCATATAACAGCTACTTTTATGGCATGTGTGATACTGGCGTTTGCGGACAGTATCATTAAGCTCATTTATTCATGCCTGATATATACTGTTTTTTATGCCACCATCGCTGTGGTTCTTTCCGGAAGCGAGATTAATGTTTTTCTCACTCCTGATAATATCATAATCTGCGCTTATTCAGTCGCGGTCATTATCATTCTGTATTTTACCGGTTCTGCAGTGAAGAAAAAAAGCGGCCTGTCATATGATACCGATGACGACCGGGAAACAGCACTTTCAGCCGATGAAAGGGATAACAATAAAAAAGACAGAACAGTTCAAAACGGTTATCTGACAGGTTCAAAGGCTGTCAGAAAAGCTAAAAATGAGATAAAAGCAGCCAGAAGCGAAGTTAAGGCAGCAAAGACCGAAGCGGATAAAGCAAAAGCCGAAGCTGCCGCGGCGCTCGAAGAAGCCGAAAAACATAAAAACGAAGCCGAACAGACTAAAACCAGGGCGGAGATCGCTGAAAAAGAAGCGGAAAAATTAAAAACCGAAATAGAAAAAGCAGAATCCGAGGCTGATAAAGCCAGAACCGAAGCTTCCCTCGCCAGGGCGGACGCAATGGCTGCCAGGACCGAAACTGAAGCTCTGAGGGAAACGGTCGGAAAGAGTGACGCAGAGCTGAACTCCCTTAAAGAAGACCTTAAAAATGCTTCTGATCAGGCGGAAAGCTTTAAAAATGCGGCCGAAGAGGCGCAACTTGAAGCCGATATCCTCAGGGAAGAAGCAGAGGCAGCCAAAAAGAATGCTTTGAGCCTGCAAGAAGAGCTTGATCAGACACGTGAAAGAGCAGAAAAAGCACAGAAAGAAGCCGATTCGGCAAAGGCGGATATCGAGACCGCGAAGGACGTAATAGAAGAAGTGGTTAACGATGCCGACAAGGCAAAAGCCGATGCAGAAGCCGCGCGTGCCGAGGCTGAAGAGGCTCATATAAGGACTCAGGAAGCACTGGCCGAAGCGGCTAAAGCACGCGAAGAAGCTGAGGAGGCTCTGAAAAAAGCTGAAGCGGCAAAGGCGGAAACCGATGAGGCATATGAGGAAGTCGAATCAGCGTGGAATGAAAAGGATGCAGCGATAGCCGACGCGGAAAATGCCCGTAAAGAGGCTTCAGACGCAAAGCTCGAGCTGGAAAACGCAAAAGCCGAGGTTCTGGCTGCAAGAGAAGCAGAAGAAGCTTCAAGGGCTGAAGCGGATAGCGCGAAGAACAAACTGAAAACGGCAGTTGCTGCCATAAAAGCTTTGCAGTCTGACTGCGACGCGGCCAGGGAAGAAGCAAGAGCAGCCAAAGAGGTTACTGATCAGGCAGTTGCAGAATATGATGAGGCGAAGTCTGACGCTGAGTATGCAAAGACTGAAGCAGAGTTAGCCAGGGCAGAAATGGAGAGCGCCATAGCTGCGGTTGCCAGAGCCAAGGCAGAAACAGAAGCTGCAAGATCTGAAACCGATGACGCTCTCGATGAAGCTGACGCGGCGAAGGAAGAAGCAGAGGAAGCAAGGAAGGCTCTTGAAGAAGCGATGGAGCTGGTAGAAGAAGCCAGAAAAGAAACACAGGATGCAAGAGCCGAAACGGATGCGATAAAGGTAAAGGCCGTATCGGCAAGGATAGATGCCGAGGCTGCCAGGGCTGAAGCTATAGCCGCCCGAAATGAGACAGACGCTGCCAGAGCCGAATCCGCGCTGGCCAGAGCCGAGGCTGCCGCAACTGTAAAAGCGGCACAGGATGAGGCAGAAAGTGTAAAGGCACAGGCGGCCGAAGAAGTAAAGGCGGCACAGGATGAAGCCGAAACTGTAAAGGTACAGGCAGCTGAGGCAATAGAAGCTGTCCGCAACGAAGCAGAGACAGCGAAGGCACAGGCTGCCGAAGAAGTAAAGGCGGCACAGGATGAAGCCGAAACCGTTAAGGTACAGGCGGCTGAAGCGATAGAAGCTGTCCGCAACGAGGCCGAAACCGCAATTAAGGAAGCTGAGGATGCCAGGTATGAAGCGGAACGTATAAAGTCAGAAGTAGAAAAGCAGAACCGGGAGCTTTATGAAAGCATCAGGGAGCTGAGCGAACGTCTGATGAAGCTTGAGGAAGAGAATTCTTCGCTGATGCTGATGAATTCTGCCTCAACCTACGATCTGTCCACCATCTGCGATACCAACTTTTCTTATGTGGCAAAGATGCGAGAGGAGAGCCCGAAGACTTACAGACATTGCATGAAGATCGCAAAGATAAGCAGCGATGCTGCGGAGCTGATCGGATGCGACGGCGAAGTGGCTTTCGCGATCGGTCTTTATTGCAGATCGCCTAAGCTTCTGGGAGAAAACGCCCAGGATGTTTTGTTATCGAAATACCGTGTTCCGAAGAATATCATTCAGTCCATTGACAATATAAACAACAAGGAAAGCTCCAAGGCAATGGTTAAAGAAGCCGGTATAGTGATGCTGGCAGACGATATCATAAATACATACAATTATGTTAAGGCTAAGGGAGGCAATGACATCTCCATGGACAGGATCGTCAGCAACGCGATCAAGGTAAGACGCGATCAGAACTTCTTAAAGAGCGCAGGACTGTCAAATGATGATGTTCAGCTTCTGAAGATATTCTTTAACAACCTTGGAGGCGAATATGACGTTGCTGTATGAATGTGAACCGGATGAGGAACGGGTAAAGTCTTTTGCTGAAGAATGTGATCCCTTATGGTTAAAGTCCAAAGCGGAAAGCATGATAGAGTTCGTTCTTGATTATCTCGAATGTCCTTATGAGACGGAGATAGATCTGACCATTACGGACAATGACGGAATACATGAGTTAAACAGGCAGTACCGGGAAGTTGATGCCGCGACTGATGTGCTTTCTTTTCCCATGGTCGATTATGAGAAGCCTTTTGATTTTTCCATGGCGGAAGAGAATCCGGATTCATATTTTAACCCGGAAAGCGGAGAGCTTTTACTTGGAGATATTGTCATTTCTCTGGAAAAAGTCGCGGAACAGGCCCAAAATTACGGACACAGCGTGTTAAGAGAATACTCATTCCTGATCGTTCACAGTATGCTGCATCTGTTCGGTTATGATCATATCGAGGAAGCAGACAGGATCGTGATGGAAGAGCTTCAGGACCGGATCATGGACGCCGCCGGGATCACCAGATAAGTAAAGAGGCTATGACAAAAAATATATAGTTACGAGGACTTAAAAATTGAAAGCGATATCAGAAAAACTCGGGGAATTTATTTCAAAATTAAAAGAAGACAGTGATTTCAGAAAAAGGGTCATGATCATAGGGTCTGCGATCCTTGCCGCGTTGATAATAATCATCATAATCATTGTCTGTGTATCGGGAAGTAAGAAGAAAAGAAACACAGGCGATATCATCGATGAAACAAATGTACTGATCACACCGACTCCGACTCCGACACCTACGCTTACACCGACGCCGTCGCCTACTCTGGCTCCTACGGCTACACCTACACCCACTCCGGACCTTCATCCGGGACAGACCAGATCATACCTTACCGGTGAATGGGTCGATGATCAGATAGTAAAGACCAGGCCGTACTGCATTATGTTCAATAATATCGGCATAGCCAATCCACAGAGCGGTGTGGGAGATGCGAAGATTCTTTATGAGGCTTTGACAGAAGCCGGTATAACCAGGCTTATGGGCGTGTTCGAAGGACTTACCCTGGAATCGTCATGCGCTGAAAGGATCGGTTCGGTAAGAAGCGCGAGACACTATTTCGCAAGCTTTGCAGATGAATATGACTCCATTTTCATACACTACGGCGAGACTACTTATGCGACAAAAAAGATCGACAAGCTGAAGCTCGATCATCTGGAAGGCACATACGGCATCGGCAATACCGTATATTACAGGGATAAATCAATCGCTGCCCCTCATAATGCTTTTGCGAGCCTCGAGGGTATTTGGGCCGGTATTGAAAAGCTGGGACTGAGGACAGAGCATCCCGACGACTACAAGCCCAATCATTTTGTATTTAACGAAGAGAATGTACCCGCCGGCGATTATACGAAAAGGCCCGCTTCGGAAGAAGAATCGGCGGAAAGCGGAGCCGAAACCACAAAGATCACAAATTCGGCAAATGTTTCAACTGCTGAAAAGATCACTCTGCCGTATTCGACATATATGACCGTAACTCTCGATTATGATCCCGAAACCCGTCTGTATACCAGAAACGAATTCGGCGGTGTCCATGTCGATTACAATACAAATGAACCTTTACGGTTTACAAATGTAATAGTTCAGATCGTACATGAATACAACAAAGATAAAAACGGTTATCAGGATATGGACATTTCCTCGCATGAAGGCAAAGGATATTATATATCCGGGGGAAAATGTGTTCCCATTACCTGGAAAAAGAGCGAGAAGAAACGCTATATGTACTATTATGACGAAAACGGTGAAGTACTGAGCATCAACGAAGGGAGAACCTTTATCAGCGTCTTCCCTGATTTCAGGGAAGAAAAACTGCTATTCGAATAAGTATTTAAGGATGATTTTTTATGTCACAGAAAAAGTCAAAGAACGATCTGCTGATGCAGGGCGGACTGCTTGCCAGCGCCGGCATTATCACCCGCCTGATCGGACTCATATACAGGATAGTGCTGACCAGAGTAGTCGGAACAGAAGGTATGGGCTATTACAATACTGCCTATGAGATATATAATCTGGCCCTGCTCGTTTCCACATACAGTATTCCGGTCGCGATATCAAAGCTGGTGGCTGACAGGGACAGCAAAGGGCAGTACATCAATTCAAACAAGCTGTTCAGGGTTGGCCTGCTGGTGTCTTCATCCATAGGATTTGCGGCATCATTCCTGCTGCTCGTATTTTCAAACCAGCTGGCCGGATTTATGAAATGGCCCAGCGCAGCCATACCTTTAAGAGTGCTTGCGCCGACGATATTTGTATTCTCTCTGATGGGGATCATACGAGGCTTCTTCCAGGGCAAGAAGACCATGGCTCCGACTGCGTTTTCACAGATAATCGAGCAGATATTCAACGCGATATTCAGTGTTGTTGCCGCGATACTGTTTATCAAGGCCAATAAGGATTCACTCGATGTGGCCGCTTACGGTGCCGCGGGAGGGACTGCGGGAACTCTGATCGGTGCCGTGATGGGACTGTTGTTTCTGGTATTTGTTTATAGGATCAACTCATACTATTTTCTTAAAAAATCACTTAAAGACCACAGCGGAGTGATAGAAGCCGATTCAGCCATTGCGAAAGCCATTATCATGACCATGCTTCCTATCATTCTTTCCCAGACTGTATATCAGATCAGCGGAATACTGGATAATTTCATTTTCAGTAAGATGATGTTTGACAAGGGAATGACTGAAAGTGTTAAATCGGTGCTCTATGAGGCTTATTCCAATAAATACAAATGGCTTTACAATCTTCCTGTAGCTATAGCGTCATCCTTTGGAGTCACTATCGTTCCCATCCTTTCTTCTGGTTATGCCAGAAAGGACTCCGATTTTGTACGTGAGAAATGTCATTCGGCCATAAAGATAAACATGATCGTAGCCATTCCGTCGGCCATCGGTCTGGGGGTACTTGCCAGACCCATCCTGCAGCTTCTGTTCCATAAAACAGCGGATGAATTAAGCCCGAGACTGATGCAGCTGGGATGTGTGGCTGTTGTGTTTTTTGCTCTTTCCACACTTACAAACGGTATTTTACAGGGAGTCAACAGACTGAGGCTTCCGATCATTCATGCCGCTGTATCTTTGGCTGTCCATATTCCTTTGCTGATCATTATGATCGGTCCGATGAATCTGGGAGTGTACGGCATGGTTATCGGAAACTGTACATACGGGCTGATGGTATGCATTTTGAACTGGAATTCCATGCGGAAGGAACTGGGGTATGTTCAGGAGCTCAAGACCACGTTTTTGATCCCGTTCATATCCGCGGCCGGAATGGGCGGTATAGCATGGATCGTGTACAGCCTGCTGTTTGCGGTTTTGAAGAACAATACCGTTCCGGCGGTTATTGCGATCATCTTCGCCGTTATCTCGTATTTTGTATTCCTGCTGATATTTAAAGGAGTTAATGAAGAAGAACTGAAAGAAATGCCCTTTGGAGGCAGGCTGGCAAAGGCTGCGAAAAAACTGAAACTGATGAAGTAAAGCAGATACTAGTACATCGATTCTTAAATAACTGGACCGAATGCTTGCCTGCTTATCCCGATAGCACACGCCTGAAAGCCTCGCCGTAGCCCGCTACGTCTGCGTTTTCAGACATGTACTCTCGGGCAAGCATTCGGCGCATTAG
>JAILRI010000140.1 GCA_024698555.1 Lachnospiraceae bacterium | reverse complement strand
TATTTATGGAGGATATATACTATGGCACTGAATAAGAAATCAGTTGATGATTTTAATGCAAAAGGAAGACGCGTTCTGGTTCGCTGCGATTTCAACGTTCCGTTAAAGAGCGGTGAGATCACTGACGAGACCCGTATCGTTGCGGCTCTTCCTACTATCAAGAAGCTTATTAACGATGGCGGCAAGGTTATCCTTTGCTCTCATCTCGGCAAGGTTAAGGAAGGACCCAATGAGAAGGAATCACTTGCTCCCGTAGCAAAGAGACTTTCCGAGAAGCTTGGCAAGGAAGTCAAGTTCATTGCTGATTACAACGTAACCGGCGCGGAGACTACCGCTGCTGTAAACGCTATGAATGAAGGCGATGTTATCCTGCTTCAGAATACCCGTTTCCGTATGGAAGAGGAGACCAAGCCCGGCAAGGCCGGAACCAAGTTCGCGGAAGAACTCGCTGATCTTTGCGATGATTATGTATGCGATGCTTTCGGTTCATCACACCGCGCTCATGCTTCAGTATCCGTAGTTACCGAGTTCGTTCGCAAGAAGGGCGGAAACTGCGCAGTAGGATATCTGATGCAGAAAGAGATCAACTTCCTTGGCAATGCAGTTGAGAATCCCGTAAGACCTTTCGTTGCCATCCTTGGCGGTGCTAAGATCGCTGACAAGCTCAACGTTATCAATAACCTGCTTGACAAGTGCGATACTCTGATCATCGGCGGCGGCATGGCTTTCACTTTCCTCAAGGCTAAGGGCTATGAGGTTGGCAAGTCTCTGCTTGACGAAGAGAAGATCGACTACTGTAAGGAAATGATGGATAAGGCAGCAAAGCTTGGCAAGACCCTGCTTCTTCCTGTTGATACCACTATTGCCGCAGGTTTCCCGGATCCTATCGACGGACCTATCGAAGTGAGCGTTGTTGACGCTGACAAGATCCCTGCTGATATGGAAGGTCTTGATATCGGACCTAAGACCGCAGCTATGTACGCAGACGCAGTTAAGTCCGCCAAGACTGTTGTTTGGAACGGACCTATGGGCGTATTTGAGAATCCTACCCTGGCTAAGGGTACTCTCGATGTAGCTAAGGCTTTGGCTGACGCAGAGGCTACCACTATCATCGGCGGCGGTGATTCGGCTGCAGCTGTTAACCAGATGGGTCTCGCTGACAAGATGAGCCATATTTCCACCGGTGGCGGCGCTTCCCTTGAATTCCTTGAGGGCAAGGAGCTTCCCGGCGTTATAGCAGCAGATGATAAATAATTTTAGGAGATTTACTATGTCAAGAAGAAGAATTATTGCCGGAAACTGGAAGATGAACAAGACTCCCAGCGAGGCTGTTGCACTGTGCAATGAACTTAAAGATCTTGTTAAGAATGATGCAGTGGATGTTGTTTACTGCGTTCCTGCCATCGATATCGTTCCTGTTGCTGAGGCTGTTAAGGGTACGAATGTTCATGTAGGCGCTGAGAATTTCTACATCGAGGATAAGGGTGCTTTTACAGGCGAGATTTCCGCTCCCATGCTGAAAGAAGCAGGCGTAGAGTATATCATCATCGGACATTCCGAGAGACGTGATATCTTCGGCGAGAATGATGTCCTGATCAACGCGAAGGTTAAGAAAGCTTTCGCTGCAGGCCTTAAGCCCATCCTTTGCTGCGGAGAGTCTCTGGCTCTTCGTAAGGCAGATACTTACAAAGCCTGGATCGAAAGACAGATCAAGTGGGATCTCGACGGCGTTACAGCTGATCAGGTAAAGAATCTGGTTATCGCTTACGAGCCTATCTGGGCTATCGGAACAGGCGAGACGGCTACTGCTGATCAGGCGCAGGAAGTATGCGGCCTTATCCGTGAGCTGATCGCTAAGATGTACGATGCAGCTACTGCTGAGGCAGTTCGCATTCAGTACGGCGGCTCCATGAATGCTGCTAATGCTGCCGAGCTTCTTTCCAAGCCCGACATTGACGGCGGGCTTATCGGCGGAGCAAGCCTTAAGCCTGATTTTGGAAAGATCGTAAACGCATAAATTATTGCTATGGAAGGAGGGGGAAGTCCCCCTCCTTTTTCTTGAATATACATGGATACTGATTACATAAATGCTTCCATAGGAAGCCTGTATAAAAAACTGCTTCCGTCAGCGATAGGCTCTTTGCTTACGGCAACGGTCGCTTCACTGATAGATGTCCTAATACTCAGCCATTATCTCGGAAGTGACATGCTGGCCGTGGTCGAGCTTTGTATGCCGATCTACATGCTGGTAAATACTCTGGGGATGCTGATAGCGTCGGGAGGATCCACGCTTTATGCCGAGAACCTCGGGAAAAACGATAAGGAAGAGGCGCTGAAATTTTTTACAGTGTCTCTGGTTCAAGCAGTTATCATAGGCGGAATACTGTGTCTTTCGGGGATAGTGTTCAATAAAGGCATCGTGTCGCTCCTTGGAGCCAATGAAGCCGTGTTTGCCCCGACTTTAGACTATACCGGCGTCCTGTTCTTTTTCATGATACCGCTGATGATATATGTGCTGCTGCTGTATTTTGTGAGGGTTGACAATGATCCCAACAGGGTCCTGGCAGCGACTTTTTCCTGTGCGGTCGTTAACCTCGTGCTGGACGTTCTGTTCGTAGGTCCTTTCGGGTGGGGACCCAAAGGTGCCGCTCTGGCTACATGTCTGGCGTATTCAGCGGGAATGATCGTTAATCTGACCCATTTTGCCGGTAAGAAGAACACATTGAAAATTACAGGATCGCTTTTTGATCCAGGACGTGCCGTGAGAGTATGGAAAGCCGGGATACCGCTAGCCGTGTCTCAGCTGGGGATGACGATTTCGACCAATATTTTCAACAACGTGATCATTCGCGCGGGAAGTGAGGCGTATGTATCGGTTTATGCAATAGTCACGCAGCTTTCCATGACATCCATGGCCATATATGACGGGGTTGGGCAGGCTTCACAGCCGCTTATCGCCGCAGCCTGGGGCGCCAAAAAGCATGACAGGATACGGAAAGTATTCAGATACGGCGTTATACTGGAACTGGCAGGAACAGTTTTTCTGTCTGTTCTGTATATTATTTTTGCCCGTGTGATCTCAGGCGCGTTTTCTATCACAGAAGCCGGACTTCTTGGACTGTCCATGACCGGTATCAGGATATACGCGCTGTCTATCCCTTTTATGGGACTCAATACTATCATAATGTATTATTTCCAAGCCAGGGAAAAAACGGTAAGGGCCCTGGCGATATCACTTATGAGCGGATCGCTTCTTCTGATCGCGTCTCTTTTGATACTGGTAGCCTTATTTGGAGTAAAGGGCATATGGTTCAGCTTCATAATGGCGCAGGTGTCAGCTTTGGTTATAAGCTCGGTTCTGTACTTACAGACTAGTACATCGATTCTTAAATAACTGGACCGAATGCTTGCCTGCTTATCCCGATAGCACACGCCTGAAAGCCTCGCCGTAGCCCGCTACGTCTGCGTTTTCAGACATGTACTCTCGGGCAAGCATTCGGCGCATTAG
>JAILRI010000139.1 GCA_024698555.1 Lachnospiraceae bacterium | reverse complement strand
GCAAATATCGCATTTATACAGGTCATAAATCCCGCCATGGGAAACCTCAGCATCAGAGTGTAGTCTGTTGCCCATTTGCCAAACCCGTCTATGCAGGACTTAAATCTCTTAAAAGAGTGTACTGTTTGGCCAAATGTCTTTACAACCGGAACGCCCCTTACATATTCTGTTGCTTCGCTGCTCATGGTCTCAAGAGCATCCTGATATTCCTTCATCTTCTGCTGCATGCCTTTGCCCATCATTGACATCAGGCAGGCAAAACCGATCACAGCAGGTATCATGCAGATAAGCCCGATCTTCCAGTTAAATGCGAAAACCAGCACCAGAAGGCCTACAGGCGTGACCGCAGCGACTGTTTTATCGGCCAGCGTGTGAGCTATATAAGTTTCGGTAGCGGCTGTTGAATCGTTTACAATACGTCTGATCTTTCCGGTACCGTCTTCATCAAAAACGCCGAGGGGCAGCGTGATGATCCTTCGCATCAGTGAACTTCTCATATTTGCCTGAACCCTGAATGCCGCAATATGCGTACAAAGCAAAGCCGCAATGTATATAAGCAATGCACCGACGATAAGTCCCACCGACGTCCATGCGTATACTTTTATCTTATCCGGATCTTCTCCGTTTACCGCAGTTCTGATGATCTTCCACAGTTCATAGTAAGGTATCAGCGTCAGCACTGCGCTCACAGCGGCCAGACACCTTCCCAGTGTGATCAGGTTCTTATGTCCTCCCGCATACGCCCTGATCAGCTTCATGTGATCGTATTTTTCTGTCTTTCCCAACTTTCTTCAGTCTCCTTCCGTATTTCTTTTGATCTATCAATGATAAAGGTTATACCGGTATTTAACCTTTACATTTTCACTATTAGGTGAACCGATGATTCAATCTGTGTTCCCTGAGCAGATCCGTGAATGTTATCGAAACGCCTGCTTGGTTAGCTATCGCTAATCACATATCGATAACTAACATAATAAAAAAGAGCCCTACGGCTCTTCTTTACTTGACTCCCATGATCTTCAGCCATCCCGGCATGAAGAATTTCTGGACGGTATTCAGATATTTTTCAATTTTTACGTTATCAAATTCGTGTATGATTGGTTCAAAACACGCTGTCAGATAAGCTGAAAGCAACATGTGCAGTTCCTCCTCGCTTAATACAACGGCCGGATATCCTTTTTCTTTCAAATATCTTATGGCTTCCATGAATTTTTTCTGATTGTCCTCAACATAGTCATGAATAAAGTTCTCGTATTTTGTTCCGTTTGAACAGGACATGAGCAGTATGAATTCATCTTTTCTCGGCAGGATCACTTCCTTTATCAGATCGATGAAAGTTTCACCAAACAGTTCATCATTTGAAGCTTTGTCATCGACAAGACTGTATTTCCTGTCAGTATGTCTTTCGGTCCATTCCTTTATACTTTCGATAAGAGGTTCTACCATTGCATTAAACATGGCTTCCTTATCTGCGTAATGCCTGTAAAGACCGGCAGATGTCATTCCTGCGCGTGCACCTATGCTTCGGATCGAAGCATCCTCAAAGCCCTTCTCGAGAAATTCTTCTTTAATGGCTTTATTTACTTTTTCATGGCTTAATGTTTTATCTCTGGGCATATCTTTCTCGGTTTGTTTCATTTATGTGATCAATGATAGCTATCGTAGATTACTATAAATCAACTACTCTGAAATGTCAAGAATATACGAGCAATATTTTTCTTAACAGAACATACGATCAATTGCCCTTTATATGAATAATGTATTCAGTGGCTGTCTCACTAAATATTCTACGCCAGTACCGTTACGGTTCCGTCAGTTGCGTTGACCAAAACCGTATCATTGTCTTTTAATTTTGCGGTAGCGTCACCTGTTGCAAGCACAGCGGGAATTCCGTACTCTCTTGCCACAATGGCGGCATGTGACAGAGTTCCGCCCGTATCAACGACGACTCCTGCCGCAAGGGCAAAGAGCGGAGTCCATTCCGGATCTGTATATGTGCATACAAGTATGTCACCTTTTTCAAGCTTGCAGAATTCCTTCGGAGAATGTACTATGCAGACCTTACCTTTTACCTGTCCTACAGAGGCTCCGATCCCTTTTATAGAATCCCCTTCTCCCGCCAAGGCATCCTTCATGCACTTATCCCAATATGCTTCGGCAAATCCGCGCTTACTCTTTCTGGCTTCTATCAGATCCTTTTTTGATGCAAGATCATTTTTTTCACAGGCTTCAAACAGTTCATCGGCAAACAGGAACAGCATATCTTCATAAGATACTCCTGTCATATCGGACAGTTTCACAAGTAGCTGTCTGCAATATTCAAACTCTGATTCCCAAAGATACTGGGTAGCCTCTCTGATATAGTGATAATGACGCAGACCTCTTACCCTGTTTTCAAAGCTTTTATACTTTTTCTCAGGCAAAGATGTTTTAACTCTTGCCATGAGATCCGCAAACTTCTTCTCTCCCTCTTCCTTTGTCGCAACCGCCTCACCACCGCTCTTCAGCATCGGACGCAGTGTATTGATGAACCTGTCGGGATTTTCTCTCCATGTTTGAGAAATAAAGCAATAGCAGTTAAAATCAGACTTGCTTCCAAATTGCGCGATGAAATCTTCAAGCCTGCTGCCAAGCTCCGGATACGAAGCACAGATCTTCTTATAATCTGCAGTCATGACAGTCTCGACCATAGACGGATCCGCATTTATGTATTCACACAATTTCTTCATCTCGCGGTTAATATCCGCTGTGACATAGCTCAGTCCCTCAAGCACATCATAGGAATTGAGACCCTTATCGATCTTTTTAAGCACCTTTGTCACTTTACCGCTTTCTATGGCATTGGGAAACAGAGCATACAGGAATCTGTCATATGCAGTCCTTCCGATCAGATCACGCATTCTTTTAAGAGACTCCCCGACCGCTTTTACATTTCCGGGATCCATTCTCTTTTCTTTTTCGAATTCAGCCCTGCAGCCCTCAAGCGATTCATCCGCAGCGCTGATATTATGGTCGATATTTCCGATAAGCTTTAAATATTTGGGGATTGCAAATACATTCCTTGTCAGTCTGACCTTATTCGAAGACTGATACGATATTCCGTCCTTATCTATCGGATACATGCCTCCCTTAAAATTGATCCCTATCTGATCAAACAGGACTTTCTTCTGCTCTCCCACATAACCTCCGAAATCATGATCGAGCGGAAAGTAAGGTGTGGGAGTCTTTTCCAGATTAAACAGAACGCTCTCCCTCATGGCACCTTTTGCTGGTTTTACCTTCGGATATCCTTCAAAATCCTTATCAGTATATACTTTCGCTGCATTCTCTTTTATCGTTGTGATGCTTCTTGCCTGTAAAATGTAGATATTATCATCCTTTATCGCCCATTCTATATCCATGGGATGACCGTAGTGCTCTTCTATTTTCAGACCTTCCCGAACAAGTGCCTGAACCTGCGCTTTATCAAGGCTGTTTCTTTTTCTTCGCTCTTCCGGAACAGCCACACGTACAGTTCCCTTACCCTCACTGCTGTAAATGATCTCTTCTTCCTTCGATCCGGTAACAGCCCTTATTATCTCACCGTTTCTGTTGCAAATAAACTCATCGGGACTTACAATACCCGATACAACAGCTTCTCCGAGACCATATGAAGCGTTGATATGCACATTTTCCTTGTCTCCGGCAGGATCCGATGTAAACATAACTCCGGAAACTTCGCTTTCGATCATTTCCTGGATAACAACCGCCAGCGAGACTTTCTGCTTATCATAGCCGGAATTCTTCCGATAGCTTACCGCCCTGTCGCCCCAAAGAGAGGCATAGCATTCCCTGACTTTTTTCAGCAGTTCATCAACACCGATTACATTCAGATATGTTTCCTGCTGCCCGGCAAAGCTCGCATCTTCCAGATCCTCCGCAGTAGCCGATGATCTGACGGCCACACGTGAATTTTCTCCGAACTGGGAATAATAATCTCTTATCTCCTGTTCGACATCAGACGGAATATCTGCATTAATGATCACCTTTCTGAGAAGAGCGGCATTTTCAGTCTTTACAGGATCAACACCATTACTCTCAATAAAATGATCATACGCCTCTGCGGTAAGCACAGCTCCCGGAGGCACAGGAATTCCTGCCCGGGTCATTTCACCCAGATTTGCGCCTTTCCCGCCCGCTACAGCTATGTCATCTTTTCCGATCTCGTTAAACTGTCTTAAGTACTTCAACTTCAGCCCTCTTTTCCTCACAAAGATATTTTCTCCACGCATATGTCCCTATCACGATGGAATAAACAAACGACAGAGCACTTGCGATCGGCTTCGCCAGCACGATCCCTTCCATCTGCCAAAAATATGTGCAAATAAAGATCACAGGTATGAAAACCGTTCCGTTTTCTGCGATCGTTACACTTGTTGCAAGCCCGAACCGTCCGATATTCTGCAGCATCATGCCGGATAGGATATAGTAACCCATAAAAGGCAATACCACACACTGTGCCTTAAGCATCTTCGACGCCAGTTCAACAACATCCTGCTGAGTTGCGAAGGCACCCGTCAGCTTATCCGCGAATATCAGCAGTAAAGGTGTTGCAACGATCAGAAATATCGTCACGGTCAGCCATGTAAGCTTAAATGCTTTTCTTACTCTCTCCCGTTTTCCGGCACCGTAATTGATGGCGCATACAGGCTGAAAACCCTGTCCGAAGCCAATTACAAGAGCATAGGCAATATATACGACTCTCTGGGAAACCGTAACGGCCGCTATTACCGATACCCCATAAATGCCGGCTATATTATTCAGAACAACAGAAGATATACTGGTAATGCCCTGTCTGCAGAAATTGGGAGCTCCGCCCGCCAGTATCTCTTTTACATGATGTAGATCAGGCTTTAAATTTTTCGCGATTATTGCCACATTTCCGTTCCGTCCGGTCTGCCTGTATAGCATCACGCATCCCGCAACCTGACCTGCGAGACTTGCATAGGCCGCTCCGGCCACACCCATATCGAATATGAGTATAAATACCGGATCAAGCACCATATTGATGAGCATCCCGGCCAGAAGTCCGATCATACTGCTCTTTGCAGCTCCGGAAAGCCTCAGCTGATTGTATATGACATTTGAAAACAGCATGAAAGGCACGGTACATATCGTAATCTTAAGGTAACTGTCGGTCGCTTCGGCAAGTTCCTGTGAAGTTGTACCTCCGAGTATTTCGATCAACGGATTTATAAAAATGAATCCGCATATCATGATTAGTATTCCCGCGATGCCTGCGACAGAAACACCGATCGCAGCCATCCGCTCAGCCTCTGTATAATCTTTCTTGCCTAGCATACGTGACATATAATTTCCTGAGCCATACCCGAACCAGAATCCTATGGCCTGTATCACGGAAACAAATGCAAATACAACTCCCACACTGGCTGTATATGCTTCATTATCAAGCTTTCCCACCCAGAAGGTGTCCGTCATGTTATAAACAGTCACAACCATCATGCCGATCATGGAAGGGATCGCCATTTTTACGATCAAAGGAAACAGTTCTGTGGTAGTCAGTTTCCTTATACGCTCTTCTCTTTTCTCTTCTTCGCTCATATCTTTCTCCGATTTACAGGGTGATCAGCATCCGTATACTATTCTCAGCTTTTTTTATTTCTTTTCGTTCTTTGTCTGTAAAAGGTTTACCCATACAGTTTCTCCTGCCTTTTCAATTGTTAATGATATAAAACAACATAGCTATGAACATATTATATTCATGTTCATAGCTTTGTCATGCAATAATGATCATCATACTTAAAATGCTGAAAAAAGGCGGGATCATCTTACCCCAGCGCCACATCGAGTGCCATCATCAGGCTGAATCCTACCGCGAATGAAACAACACCGATGTTTGAATGCTCACCGGCCGACATTTCAGGTATGAGCTCCTCCACGACTACATACAGCATGGCACCTGCCGCAAACGAAAGGAGATAAGGCATCGCAGGCACGACTAGTCCAGCCAGGATAACGGTCAATCCGCCGAAAAGCGGTTCTACCGCACCTGAAAGAACTCCCAGTACGAAGGATTTCGGTTTGCTCTTTCCTTCTGCATACAGCGGCATCGAAATGATCGCGCCTTCCGGGAAATTCTGTATCGCGATTCCCAAAGCAAGAGCCAAAGCCCCGCCGGCAGTGATCAAACCGGACCCGTTCACAAGTCCGGCATAAACAACCCCAACGGCCATTCCCTCAGGGATATTATGCAGCGTAACTGCAAGTACCAGCATGACGATACGTGTCAATTTACTCTTTGGTCCCTCGACCTGATCTATCCCCACATGCAGATGAGGAATTATATGATCCAGCAAAAGGAGGAACAGTACCCCCAGCCAGAATCCTATAAACGCTGGAAGGAAAGCGAATCTCCCCTTGTCAGATGATTGCTCGATCGCAGGCACGATCAGGCTCCATATTGAAGCAGCAACCATCACTCCGGCTGCAAAGCCGGACAGCGCGCGTTGCACGCTTATCTTCAATTCATTTCTCAAAAAGAAAACGCAGGCGGCTCCGGCCGCCGTCCCAACAAACGGTATCAAAAGTCCGATAACAACTGTTTTCATCCTGTATCACCTGTCCTTCCTGAGCTTAGTTAGCCTCCGCTAACAGATGATAGCACTTATCTTTATAAAAGTCAATTATTCTCTTCTACTTCTTCGCGACCACCGTAATCCAGGGCTTATCCGGGTGATGATCCGATTTTGCCTTTGAAAAGCCCGCGCTCTTCAGAGCCGATTCAATTTCTTCCGGCGTGTGGCATTTCATGCCTTCAATAATCTTTTCAAATTTGAGGCTTGCCTCATCGGTTCCGTCGGATTCATTGACGATCATGAAGATCCCGCCAGGTTTAAGAACTTTGGCAACCTGAGCAAAGCACTTTTCAAGTCCCGGCCAGAAATAGATAGTCTCAAAGGCTGTGGCCAGATCGTACTTTTCTTCGGGTAATGTCAACGCCGACACATCCCCCTGCTGTACCGTACACCTTCCGCTTTTTATCGTCTCTGCATTGTATGCGGCGGCCTTCTCTACGGACACTTCAGAATAATCGATCGCCGTAACCTTTGATCCCGGATACTTTTTAAGCAGTTCCCCGGCGTTTCTTCCTCCGCCGCATCCGATATCGACGATCTCTTCCGGTACTATGTTTTTCAGATGAGACATGCCCCAATCAGCCATCTGCGCATGCCCGCCGTTCATTCCGTTAACCATCATCTTCCCTAGAATCCCCTCGGGTTTTCTCGTCTGGCTTACGAATTTTTTATATAATCCCATTTTTGTTTTACCTCCCATCAATCACTTCCCACATTACGCCCATGTTTTGAAAACCGCCCTTTGGCAAGCAGCCGTCACAGGTCTTCTTTCCTGTACCGCAGCCCGTGCAGTCGTCACATGACTGGCCGGTTTTACCGTCCCCGGTAAACTCGATCCTTCTTATCACGTTCATTCGTTCCAGGAAGTCGATATCACGCTTAACATTTTCAATAGATGTATTCAGCTCTATCGCAAGCATTTCGAGAGTTCTCGATCTGCCGTCCCTTAACAGTTCAATAAGTTCATTCATTATGATCTCACCTTTCAAAGCCCCGTCCCAACTACGGAACGGGGCTTCATAAATAATGCTACCAGATCAACAAACCAACGTAATATGCAATACCGGCAAGCACCAGCGCTATTCCAGTGTAGTACAGGGCTATCTTCGCTGTCCATTTTACCGAATGCGTTTCCTGATAAGTTGCGGCAAGTGCCACTATACAAGGCATATTAAAGGTCATGGCAAAGATCAGGGCCAGTGCCTCGGGCTTGGAAACATTTGCAACAAGCAGCTCGTTGATATTCTCTACAGCTACTCCGCTGACCATCGAACCGACCGAGATCGTTCCCGAGCCGGTAAAAATGGTGCTTAAAACCCCCAATGCTCCTTCTTTGCCCAGGCTCGATGCAATAAATGCCATAAAAGTCTGCCAGCCCATACCGAAGAGCTTTGTTACAGGTTCTACGAAGTGTCCGACCTTATAGAGGATACTATCGGCGATATTCCCCGATGAGGTATACGAAAGAAGCCAGAACGCGAATGCAACTAATAGAACAACCTTTAACGATCTGAAAAAGGTGTCCTTCGTGCGTCCGAAAACATATCTGAAAAGCGCTCCCCACTTGGGTTTATGATAAGGCGGAAGCTCCATGATCATGCCGCAGCGGTCTTCATTCTTTACCAGAGACCTTCCGAAAATTTTGGCAGTAAGCCACATATGAAGGATCATTACAAGCAGGATAACTATGATGATCACAGGCATCCATGCTCCAAAAAACAGCGTCGATAGCATAGGTATTACTGCCCATGCCGCGCCGCACGGTACAGCCCAGGCAAGCGCAATGGTCAGCACCTTCTGACCCCAGTTATCAATAACCCTGGTTCCCGCTGCCCCGCCCATAGTGCAGCCGAAGCTGATCAGGAACGGCATGACAGATTTGCCCTGGAGCCCGAGTTTCGCCATTGTATTATCAAACACATAAGAGATACGGGCCATAACCCCGATCTCTTCCAATAGCCCGAATACTAGTGTAACTCCGAATACGAATCCAAGCATCTGCACGATAAAGCATATGGACCGAAGGATAACATCGCATAGTATGGCAGCGATAAACGCGGGACAGCCAATGTTCAGCAGCGCTTCATTCAGCGGATCGGGTATCATGCCTATAAGCTGTCCCAGTCCCATGAGCGGGAGAGCCGGAATAAACGATGCAATAAGCCCGAGTATGATAGTAAGTATGACTACCGGTTTGCCCCAAACATGATGAGTAATGAGCCTGTCGAACTTTCCGAGTGAGACCTTGGTCTTCTTTGATTTAACAGTACCCGATAAGAGTCCGTCTATCCAGGCGAATTTTCTCTCTCCTGTGAGGACTACGCCTTTATCAGTTTCATTGATATATGAATCAAAAGTCTTTTTGTCTTTTTCGGAAAGAGCCGCCCTGATCTTTGCAACTACGGGTTCATCCTTCTCAACGGCTTTAGCGGCAAGCCAGACTTTCGAATATCCCGGGATCACATCATCTGGAATGATCTCCTTTATCTTACTGTACGGCTCCAGTTCCTTATACCGTCCATCGAGGTCATCAGAGTTTAGAACCGTCTTTTTGCTTACCGCGCGCTCCAGAACCGCATAGAAGCCATCATAGGATTTTGTATCCGGTGCCGAGAACAACACTACCGGTATGCCAAGTTTCTTTTCAAGTTCCTTCGCATTGATCGTTTTCCCTTGAAATTCAGCAACATCACTCATATTCAGGACCAAAAAACAAGGTACCGTTATTCCGGCATAATCCGCAAGCATATACAGGCTGCGCTCAAGCTGCGAGCTGTCCGCCAGGATGCAGACCACATCTGCCTTGCCGGAAGCAATATAATCACGAGTGATCATTTCTTCATCAGAATTTGCAGAAAGGCTGTAAGTGCCGGGCAGATCAGCAACCAGATAGTCTTTTCCGTTGTGGGTAAAGTTTCCTTCTTTCTTTTCTACAGTTTTACCGGGCCAGTTGCCAACATGCTGTTTCAATCCTGTCAGCGCGTTAAACAATGTGGATTTGCCGGAATTCGGCTGTCCCAAAAGCGCAATGACAGTCTCTTTTTTTTCAGTCATTTTACATGTCCCCCTTCTACCTCTATGAGGTCACATTCAGCGCGGTTTAACGCTATCATGGTATCGCGCGAATATACAAGCAATGGCCTGTTCTTCTCATTTTTAACAACCATGACTGTGCATCCGGGGGTAAGACCGATGGATGTAACTCTGCTGATAAAACGGGCATCGCCCTTCACCGAAGCGATAACCCCTTCAGCATCTTTTTCCAATTCTGATAACCTTTTCATCATATCCTCCTGTAATAATCTATCTTTATCCGTAAACAACGGCTTAAAGTCATAATATCGTCGGAGCATGCCGTTTATTGAGTTTTTCGGATGGAAAGTACCGTGTATCCCGCCTGCGCGATGATGTTCCTTAATTCGTTTTCGTTTTCTTCCTGTTTTGAAAGCAAACTCACCGTTTTATTGCCCACGTCCGCTCTTGCCCATCGGAATCCGCTCCTGTTGAGGGAATTCTCAACCCTAAGAGCACAGTTGGAGCAATGCATCCCATCCACCTTCAGAGAATAAGAAAACGGATAATTGGCTTTGTTTTTATCTTTGACTTTGATCCTTTTATCCGCGGGATCATGTTCCCCACAGCAGGACGAACCGTAACGTATCCTTCTTACGGTACCGTATACAGCTATAGCTACGATAATGACAAGAATAGCCCCCACTATCATGCTTCCCATCACTTTTCCCCCTTTGCAGCCGTTTTCTCAGGTAATAGCCTTGTCATACTGTTAAGTCCCAAAGCCACTGTTGACCCGTTATGCAGCATTGCCGAAGTTGCCGGAGGCAAAATACCCGCAACGCCCAAGGCGATCAGACTTGTATTAAAGCCCACAATGGTTCTGTAATTAAAGCGTATGCGCTTCATCAAAAGAGTGCTTAGCTTCCTCAAAGCAACAATGCTCTCAAGATCATCCGAATTGATGGTAACATCAGCTATCTGTCTGGCAATCTCGGCACCTTCGCTGATGGCGATGCCTACATCGGCAGCAGAAAGAGCAGGTGAATCATTTATACCGTCTCCGATCATGATCACGCTTCTTCCATCTGCTTTCGCCTTTTCAACATATTCTGCCTTATCTTCGGGAAGCACTTCGGAATAATACTCATCAACTCCTGCCTTTTGGGCAATTACAGCTGCTGTGCGCTCGCTGTCGCCTGTCATCATTACAATGTGTTTAAAGCCCTGATCCTTAAGCTCACCGATCACGCGTGTGACTTCTTCACGCATCGGATCTTCTATGAGTATACAGGCACACAGCTTTCCTTCTTTCGCAAAATAAAGATGGGAATATTCATCCGGCAGACTGTCAAAACGTTCCCTGTATTCAGGCGGGATGACAGCACCCTCATCTTCGAACACGAAATGCCAGCTTCCGATGACCGCCTTCCGGTCATTGATATATGAGGCTATTCCGTGAGCAACAATATATTCTGCCTTTGTATGCAGCTCATCATGTGTAAGTCCTTTTTCAAGTGCCGCATCAACAACCGCTCTTGCCACAGAATGAGGAAAATGCTCTTCCAGACAGGCAGCCTGACGCAGCAGTTCATCCTCATTTTCATCACAGAAGGAAACAACCTTTTTCACCTTGGGACAGGCCTTGGTAAGCGTTCCGGTTTTGTCAAATACTATGGTGTCCGCATCCGCGACAGCCTCAAGGAATCTTCCGCCTTTGACTGTGATACCGTAATCGGTCGCTTCCCTTATGGCGGACAAGACAGAAATAGGCATGGCCATCTTCAGAGCGCAGGAATAATCAACCATCAGTACCGAAACGGCTTTCGTTACGTTGCGGCTGAACAGCCATGTTGCGGCTGATGCGAGAAGTGTATACGGAACCAGTTTATCGGCAAGATGTTCTGCCTTGCTTTCAAGTCCCGATTTCAGTTTTTCGGACTCCTCGATCATTTTTACGATCTTGTCAAAACGTCCGCAGCCCTCCGCCTGAGTAACTTTAATGGTCAGTTCGCCTTCCTCGACCACTGTTCCCGCAAATACGGTACAGGTGGTATCTTTCCTTACCGCAGCCGATTCTCCGGTCATAGAGGCCTGATTTACCATAGCCTCACCGTAGACAACCTCACCGTCGAACGGGATCATATTGCCCATTCTTACTACTACTTTATCACCACAGACAACCTGCGAAGAATCAACCATGACTTCCCCATTATCGTTCAGCAGCCAGACTTTATCGACATTGAGAGCCATCCTTCTGGCCAGATCATCAACCGAACGTTTATGTGTCCATTCCTCAAGAGTGTCCCCAATAGAAAGCAGGAACATAACACTTGAAGCGGTCTTATGATCACCTGTCAGAACAGCAGCTGTTATCGCGGCTGCATCAAGCAGTTCCACCTGCAGCTTTCTGTTCTTCAGAGTTTTCAGACCGCGAATTATGTATTTTATATTTTTAACCGCTGCCAGCACTAAGCGAACCGGATCCGGCAACAGAAGCCTTTGCCCGTAATGCAGGAGAATGCTCGTAAATATTTTATCCCGGTATTTTGCAGAGGCTTCCCTCCCTGAACTTTCGAATACGGTTTCGGGTACATTTACGGCATCAAAAGAAAAGCCTTTCAGTAATGTCAGTGCCCGCCCGCGTCCGCAATCATACACTATGACAGCATCTGCCGTTCTCTCATACACCTTTACTTCTCTGATCTCAGAAAAGCCCAGAAGATAGTATTCAAGGGTATCTGCTTCCCTGAAAGTCATATGTTTCATCGGCAGGTGTACCCGCAGACGATTGGTTATCTCATGTTTTATAGTAAATTTCATGATCTAAAAGCTTCTTTCCATTTTTTTATAAATCCTGTTCTGTTGCATCCGATATTTCATCGGACATTTCCGCTTCTTTCTCCTTACAGGCTCTTTCCTCATTGATAGCCTTGGCTTCCGCATAGATATCAGAACAGTTTTCCTGCAGAATGGTAACCTGATCCAGAACGCAGTCCTTCATGCGGAGCACTCCCGCCGTACAGTGCGCATAAATCTTTTTTGCGTCTCTTGACGACAGCAGCTTGATGCCCTCCAGTCCAAATAATGTACCAAGCGCGAATAAGCCGATTCCTTTAAGTTTCATGTCAATGCCCTCCTGAGTTTATTGTTTTTATCTGCCTGCCATAGTTAACAGCGTCTGCTTTTCACTATACAGGTTTGAACCAATATTGTCATATTCCATTACAGCCCGCAGTCATGCGGCCTTAAACCAGATAACTACGGGCTGATGATTAGGCTGATTTTCTGTTTTATTATTTTGTCCGCAAGACGCAGCTAACTATGAAATCATTTTTACCCCCTTCCGTATGCCTTTATAAACCTGTCCAGGCATCTGTATGTTTCATCGCTGATAGCGTGTTCCATCAGACATGCTTCCCTGTCAGCGGTATCTTTGTTTACGCCTATGATGGTCAAAAGCTTTGAGAGCAGAAGATGCTTTCCGTATATCATTTCAGCAAATTTCTTCCCTTCAGCGGTAAAAGAGATATGACCCTCTTCGCCAACCTTTATCATTTTCTCCTCGCGGAGCTTTTTCATGGCGTTACTGACACTTGGACGGGACACACCCATTTCCTCTGCTACATCAACAGATCTTACCGAGCCGTTTTTCTGTTGAAGTATCAAAATGCTCTTCATATAATCCTCCGATGAGTTGCTTTTCCCCATAACCTGCTCCTATGCCGAAATCGCTTCTTCCGTGCTTTCCTTCAATATCTTCTGTAATGAGGCCATGGAACTGCTGTGCGATCTCACCAGCATCGTATCCTTATTAAGATTATCCACGACTGTCCGCACGACCTTGTGAGAAACCGTATTTGTAAACAGTATCACCAGATCCGGTGCTCCCACCCTGTCCCTGATATTTGCGCAAGGCTTACAAAATACCTTGGCGCTGCATCCATATTCTCTGCACATGTCCGAATATTTCCGCTCCATGCACTCGTTCCCCCCAAGTATTACAACACTCATACAAACCTCCTTGATTAGCGTATGCTAACCATATGTCTGAATAATATCGCACCCGGCTTATGCGGCTTTCAAACTCTGAGTTTAAGCCGGATGCGATCCATAATGTCCTTATACTCTACCTCTTCTTAACAAGCTTTATTTCCCGTCTGAAGCTTTCTGATAATGACAGGACGTTCCCATCCCGCAATGAGCGCAGTTACCGCCGCAGGAAGACTTGCCCTGTTTTTTATCATTTATAAGTTTGATAATGATCTCTGCCACGATAATAACCAGCAGCAGGGACACCCCTATAGTACCCAGGTTATCTGTGATCCAGGCAAACATCATTTATCCCTCCGTTAATCCATATGTTTTTAAATACCTTTGGCAAGCTTTGTCGTCAGTTTGACAGACTCGCTGTACTTCTTAAAGAAGATCATGTAGATCATTCCGGCCAACGCGGCAAGGGCGAGCGCAAGTCCTATGATACTGATATTGCCGGTAAATATCCCGCCAAGCTGATTGATCATAAATGCGACCACATATGCGAACCCGCACTGGTAACCGATGGCGATCCAGGTCCACTTCGCATTGTTCATTTCACGCTTTATAGCTCCGATAGCTGCAAAGCAGGGGGCGCACAAAAGGTTAAATACCAGGAACGAGAATCCCGTAACCGTAGTAAATGCCGATGCAAGCGCTGCCCATGCAGTCTGTTCTCCGCCTCCGTAAAGGATTCCCATTGTACCAACGATATTCTCCTTGGCTACCAGTCCCGTGATAGACGCGACTGCAGCCTGCCAGTTGCCCCATCCCAGAGGTATGAATATCCAGGCGATGGCGTTACCGATCTTTGCAAGAATGGACACATCAAGCTCATCCTCGGCAAGCATACGGAAGCCATCCTCAGCAAATCCGAAATAAGTGGTAAACCATACTACGATAGTAGAGAGCAGGATGATCGTTCCGGCCTTCTTGATAAATGACCAGCCACGTTCCCACATGGATCTGAGAACATTACCGAGCGTAGGCCAGTGGTAGGCGGGAAGCTCCATTACGAAAGGAGCGGGGTCTCCCGCAAACATCTTTGTCTTCTTCAGCATTACGCCGGAGATAATGATCGCCGCAAGACCTATAAAGTATGATCCGGTAGATATCCAGGCGCTTCCTCCAAAGATGGCGCCCGCGATCATGGCAATAAAAGGAACCTTTGCGCCGCATGGAATAAATGTGGTAGTGATTATAGTCATACGGCGGTCACGCTCATTTTCAATGGTACGTGAAGCCATAACGCCCGGGATTCCACAGCCTGTACCCACCAGCATAGGTATAAATGACTTTCCCGAAAGACCAAAGCGTCTGAATATCCGGTCAAGTACAAACGCGATACGCGCCATATAGCCGCACGCCTCCAGGAACGCCAGCATCAGGAACAGTACGAGCATCTGGGGAACGAATCCCAAAACAGCGCCTACTCCGGCCACTATACCGTCAAGTATCAGACCCTTAAGCCAATCTGCCGCATTGGCTGCATCAAGAAGGCCTTCGATCAGTACAGGGATTCCGGGTACCCATACGCCGTAATCAGCCGGATCCGGTTCATCAAACCCATTTTCTTCAAAGTATTTTACCGCGTCTGTAAATGAAGTTCCGATTACTTCGTCTCCCGCATCCTCCGGAACATCGGAGAAATATACGGTCATTTCATCAACCGCGAGCGTTTCCTCATCTTCAACATCAACAGTAGCTGTTGCAGGACCGGTTACCTCCCGCATTTCAGCAAGGACTGCGTCCGCGTCAAAATCCTCATCTTCAACATCAAATTCTACATACGCGCCGGCAGCGTTAATGGCATCGCTGTAGCTTTCAGCTGCTTCTTCCGCGTCACCGGAACCTATCCCGAACAGATGCCACCCATCTCCGAACAGACCATCATTGGCCCAGTCAGTAGCAGACGCTCCCACGCCTACCATGGCGATCCAGTACACCAGGAACATAACAACCGCAAATATAGGAAGTCCCAGCCATCTGTTCGTAACGATCTTATCGATCTTGTCCGAAGTGGATAACGCACCTGCATTTTTCTTTTTGTAGCATGCCTTGATCACCTCGGCTATATAGATATACCGCTCATTTGTAATGATACTTTCCGCGTCATCATCAAGCTCCTTTTCAGCGGCTTTGATATCATTTTCAACGTGAGCAAGCTTATCCGCGGAAATCCCCATCGAATCAAGCACCTTGTCATCACGCTCGAATATCTTGATGGCATACCATCTCTGCTGCTCCTCGGGCATGTCGTGTACAACAGCTTCCTCAATATGCGCTATAGCATGCTCCACAGGTCCCGAGAAGGTATGCTGGGGAACGGTTTTTGTATTTTTTGCCGCGTTGATCGCAGCTTCGGCTGCTTCCGCTATGCCTGTTTCCTTCAGCGCAGATATCTCTACTACTTTGCATCCGAGCTGTCTGGCCAGCTCAGCGGTATTGATCTTGTCACCGTTCCTGTTTACGATATCGATCATGTTGATCGCAACAACCACCGGGATGCCGATCTCAGTCAGCTGCGTGGTCAGGTACAGGTTTCTCTCCAGATTTGTTCCGTCCACGATATTTAAGATCGCGTCAGGCCGTTCATTTAACAGATAATTTCTGGCAACCACTTCCTCAAGTGTATAAGGCGACAGGGAGTAGATACCCGGAAGGTCCGTAATAGTAACATCATCGTGTTTTTTCAGTTTACCTTCCTTCTTTTCCACCGTTACGCCCGGCCAGTTACCGACAAACTGGTTCGAGCCGGTCAGCGCGTTGAACAGCGTGGTCTTGCCACTGTTCGGGTTTCCGGCAAGTGCAATTTTCAAGCTCATTTTTATTATACTTCCTTCCTGTTTTTTGTTCAATCACTGTACTTGTTATTTATGACCCCTTTTACAGAATAACCTCCGGCTTATGTCAAAAACGGAGTCAACTTTACTTCACTTCTATCATCTCGGCATCAGCCTTGCGAAGCGACAGCTCATAGTTTCTGACCGTCACTTCGATCGGATCGCCCAAAGGTGCTACTTTACGAACATAGACGGAAGTGTTTTTGGTTATGCCCATATCCATGATGCGCCTTTTTACGGCCCCCTCGCCATGAAGCTTTACAACGGTCGCCGTTTCCCCGATGTTCACGTCTCTTAGTGTCTTCACTGTCAATTCCTCCTAATCATTCAAACCATTATTTTCCTTGCCAGTTCATTACTGACAGCCACCCTGCTTTCCTTGACCTTAACGATCACATTGCCGTTCAATGTGTTGACGATACTGACCTCGCCGCCGACATTAAACCCAAGATCCTCAAGGTGCTTTTTTACTTCCGGACTGCCGCCTATTTTTTTAATGATCTGCGGTTGTCCTGCTTCAGCAAAATTCAGAGGCATCATAGCTTTCCCCCTTTTTCATTGTATTAGCATCCGCTAACTGCTCTGCAAAAAGAAAAGTTAGCATCACCTAACTATCGAACATTATAATTAGCGTGCGCTAACTTGTCAAGATTTTTTTTATATTTTTTGTACTTTTTTATTTTTTTTATTGAACGGTTGCATTAAAGACTTTTGGCAATCTTTACCAGTCTGCTGGTACCAAGTCTCTTCGCGCCCAGTTCAATGAATTTTTCCGCATCCTCAACAGACGAGATCCCTCCTGCGGCCTTGATCATGGTATTGGGTCCGCAATGCCTGGCAAAGAGCTTTATATCTTCAAAGGTTGCTCCACCGGTTGAAAATCCGGTCGATGTCTTTATATAATCTGCTTTCGACTCTGTTACTATCTCACACATCCTGATCTTCTCTTCTTCAGTGAGAAGGCAGCACTCAATAATAACCTTCAGGATATGGTCACCGCAAGCCTCCTTCAGCTCATTGATCTCATCAAGGACAAACTTGTAATTCCCGGCCTTAAGCTCGCCTATATTTATGACCATGTCGATCTCGGTCGCGCCGTTTGCAAGCGCGTCCTTTGTTTCAAATACCTTTGTCGCAGTTGTCGTATTTCCGTTCGGGAAGCCGATAACGGTTGTAATCGGCATTTCCGGTCCCATATAATCACGGGCCTTCTTAACGTAATGCGGAGGTATGCAAACGGAAGCGGTATGATATTTCATGCCGTCATCGCATATCGCTTTGATCTCATCCCATGTGCTTCCCTGGGCAAGTAATGTGTGATCGACCATTTTTAACAGTTCTTCCAATTTCATCTTAGATAACCTCCCTTTTTAAATCTCATAATCCATACACACTCTGCTTGAGGTATATGGCCTTACTTTAGTATTCGCGACTTCGACATGTTCCGGATGGCCTGAATAGCCCTTCAGGGATTCCTCATCTTCAAAGCTTGAATCCAGCATAAGGTCACAATTTGAGCTGGCGAGGGGTGCAGTATTGACCTTAATATCGATCAGTCCTGGTATTTTGCCTTTAAGGCTTTCAAGACCTTCCTTTATCCCGGCTTTGATCTTTTCTTTCGCCTCTCCCGCATATTCCTCTTTAAGTGTCCATAATATGACGTGCCTGACCATTTCTTTCCTCCTGTTTCGTTTTTATAATTCAGTGTAACTGTTCAGTTTTATTATGACACAAATTTCATTGTCATACAATAGAATAAAAGATTCAATTATTCGATAAAAGCTATTCCATCAGATCATGATCCGTGTTATAATCGCATAGGCGTACATTTCGACCGGAAGTTTGATCTGCTCATATTTACGGTCCTTAACATATTATTGTATAAATAATTTTGAAGATGGAGGAATACTGATGAAGCCATACTCGTTTCCAAAGAATCTCTTTTGCCGGATCATCGTGATCGCAATGTTGTTATTCATGATATCTGCAGTTCAGCCGAGGCATCCGGCAAACGCGGCCGGAAGCAGCGTGAAAGTTGACGGACTCTGGTGGAGTATAGATAAGGAAACCGGAACGATCACATGGATACCGTATGACTGGGAAGGCGGCGAGATACCGGATGAACTTGATGGTATAAAGATAACCGCGATCGGTCAGTGGGCGTGCTATAATAACGAAGAAGGGCGGCGCGACCACCTTAAGACGGTGATCCTGCCGGAAAGCATTACCCGTCTTGACAATGGCGCATTCCATAACTGTGTCTTTAAGAGCATCAAGTTGCCTGAAAGCCTGGAAGAGATCGGCGATCAGGCTTTTGAGGGCTGCGCGAACTTAAAAAGCATAGACATACCGTCAAGCGTGACAACGATCGGAAGACGCGCCTTCGCGGAATGCACTTCTCTAAAAACTGTCGAAATGCATTAAGGTCTCGAGTCTATCGGCAGCAGTGCCTTCAGGGGCTGTATACTGCTTACGAGGGTAAATATTCCGAAGAGCTGCAGATCAATTGACGATTATGCTTTTAACGGATGTGAAGACCTTGAACAGGTCAATTACGCAGGCAAGGAAAGCAATATAACGTTCGGATCGAACGTGTTTGGCGGCTGTATCTGGATGCATCCCGATTTTTCCGAACCTTACAGGACAAGTAAGTATTTCCGCAATCTGATGTCTTTAACGCTTACCGGAAATTACGTTCAGGACGCGATAGCCATCGCCGAGTCTCAGGAGGGCTATAACGAGGGTAAATCCTTTGAAGATCTCGATGGTATGAACAAAGACTACTCCAAATCAGCCTTGAAGGATTATACTGAATTCAATTATTACATCGGAAGGCCGGAGTGGCTGTGGCGGCCAGGTTTATCGAAAGTAGGGAATTATGGTGGCTGGTGTGGCCAATTTTGCGGCTGGTGCCTGAATATGGCCGGCATTCCCAATGAAGCCCACCAGTATCTCAATGATGAACCGGATGAGGAACATATTCTGTGGAAAGATACGGTTTACGCGGGTAAAGAATATGAAGTCAAACCCGGTGATGTGCTTCATCTGAAGGAAGGCCATTATACTCTTGTAGCCAAAGTGACTGTAAAGAAAGACAGCGTTGTGTTCGGAACGTGGAACGGCAACTGGCCCGGAGTCGTATGGCATGACTTCGAATATTACAAAAAGGACGGCAGAATGGTTGACCGCAGCTGGTCCAATGACGACATTACCGAAATCCTGAAATTTGAACCTGAGGTAATAGATGCGCTGCCTCATTATACGATTAAATTCAAAGCCAATGGCGGTAAAACCAAGATCAAGTCAAAGGATATCTGCGAAGGCGCGTATTTCGGGATAATGCCCATTCCGACAAGGAAAGGGTACACCTTTGACGGATGGTATACCGCCAAAAAGGGCGGAAAGAAGATCACCGCCTACAGAAAAGCAAAAAATACCGGCAATATGACATTATATGCCCACTGGAAAGCCAATAAAGAAAAGAAACAATAACTATTCCACTCCCAGCACCTTGTAATCCTGATCTTCTACCGCTTTTACAAGCACTTCGTCCGCCACGTCTGACTCAAGCGTTACTACTGCCGTGCCGGCATTGTGATCCGCCACCGCGCCCGCAACGCCGGCAACCGCTTCCAGGGCTTTCTTTACGCGGGCCTCGCAGTGTTCGCACATCATTCCTTCTACCTTAAGTGTTTTTGTCATGGTCTTTTCCTCCTTCTTTTCCATATCCACATTAATATCTCTCAATTCTTCCAGAGAAACCGGATGCCTCATTTTACGGTCACGGGATGCATCATGCGTCTTGAACAGATTAAGCCTCAAAGCATTCATGCATACTGTGAAGCTGGACAGAGACATAGCCGCGGCCCCCCACATCGGATTCATGTTGATACCCCGATACAGCCCTGCTGCCATGGGTATGAGAATAATATTGTAAGCAAATGCCCAGAACAGATTTTCATATATGTTCCTTAAGGTCCCGCGGCTGAGCCTTACGGCTGCGGATACGTCCGTAAGCTTTGAATTCATCAGCACAACATCAGCTGAGTCCACCGCCACGTCAGCACCGGCGCCTATCGCAATTCCTATATCGGCGCGGGTAAGTGCAGGGGAATCATTGATCCCGTCTCCCACCATTGCCACTTTACCATATTCCTGAAGTTTTCTTATAACGGACTCCTTACCGTCAGGAAGCACGCCGGCTATGACTTTATTGACCCCTGCCTGCTTTCCTATCGCACGAGCTGTTCTTTCATTATCACCGGTAAGCATCACGACCTCAATACCCATATTTTGAAGTTCTTTTACTGCTCGGGGAGAATCCTCCTTGATAACGTCGGCAACCGCGATCATGCCAAGAAGCCTTCCGTCCCTGGCAAAAAACATCGGTGTTTTGCCCTCTTGTGATATTTCGTTTTCCTTCTGTTCCATATTCCCGTCCATCCTGCAGACAGTACGTATAAACTTTCCCGAACCCGCGTACAGGACCTGTCCGTTTTGCTCGGCAGATATTCCGTTGCCGGGCAATGCCTTCCAGTTTATGACCGGATGCACAGGGCAGGGAGGATCGTCAACATAATCAACCACCGCCCGGGCAAGAGGATGCTCGCTCCTTGACTCCAGAAGGTACGCAGTTGTGACCAGTTCTTCTTCCGTTACCTTTTCAGAAGGGATTATATCCGTTACTTTGGGTTTACCCGATGTAATGGTGCCTGTTTTGTCAAGCACCACTATCTGAATCTTTCCGGTAGTCTCCAAAGACTCGCTTGTCTTGAAGAGAATGCCGTTCCTGGCGCCCATACCGTTTCCAACCATGATCGCGACCGGTGTGGCAAGCCCCAGCGCGCAGGGACAGCTTATCACAAGCACGGTTATCGCGCGTTCCAGCGCAAATACCACTCCTGCTCCCTGCAAAGTCCACACAGTAAATACTATGGCAGCGATAGCTATAACCGCCGGCACAAATACTCCGGAAACCTTGTCCGCGATCCTTGCAATCGGTGCCTTGGTAGCAGCCGCGTCACTGACCATCTGTATGATCTGTGAAAATGTAGTATCCTCTCCCACGCGGCTTGCTTTTGCCCTGAAAAATCCCGAACGGTTTATGGTAGCGGCACTTACAGCGTCTCCAACGGTCCTGTCCACCGGTATTGATTCTCCGGTAAGGGCTGATTCATCAACCGCAGTATTTCCCTCCAGGATAGTCCCATCCACCGGTATTGATTCCCCGGGTTTCACTATGAATATATCCCCTATCCGGACTTCATCGATATCCACTGTTAGTTCTTTTCCATCCCGCTCTACAGTCGCGGTCTTTGGAGCCATCTTCACCAGATTTTTCAGGGCATCCGTAGTTCTCCCCTTTGATAGCGATTCCAGTGTCTTTCCTACCGTGATAAGCGCCGGGATCATGGCCGCCGATTCAAAATATAACTGGTCGTGATAGATATCCATTAAATCCGCGTTAGATATCCCCTGCGTGATCATTACTGACATTTTGTAAAAAACATACAAAGACCAGCCAAAAGATACCGACGAACCAAGGGCTACCAGAGCATCCATGTTGGGACTGCCATGGAAGAGAGTTCTGAAACCTGAGATAAAAAATGCCTTATTGATATACATTACTATTATCGCAAGGAGCATCTGCGTAAGGGCAAGTCCCAGATGATTATGCTCAAGGAAGGCCGGAACCGGGAATCCAAGCATATTGTGTCCCATGGTCAGATACATGAGGATCAAAAGAAAGCCAACAGACCAGGCCAGCCGCTTAACAAGCTTTGGAGTCTCGCGATCCTCTAAAGCCGCCTCTTCGGCAGCAAGTTTCGCGGAGGCGCTCCGAACATTTTTACCTTCTGCCGCCGCGGTATCCTTAATTCTAGCGCTATACCCTGCTTTCTCTACAGCGCTGATAACATCGGCCTCGCTGACTTCCCCTTCAACCCCCATGGAATTGGTAAGCAGTGAAACACTTGCAGATTTTACCCCGGGCAGCTTCCCTACTGCCTTCTCCACTCTCGCCTGGCATGCGGCGCATGTCATTCCCATAACAATATATTGTGTCATTATTAATGTATTATCCTTTCATTCCACAAATCCAAAAGCAGTCAGATAAACCATTGTGCAAAACAATAGTATCAGGAACAATGTCAGCCAAAGAAGAGGCGGCGTAAACCAGTCCTTTATGAAAAGTTTGATGTCACTTATTTCCTTCTGGCTGCGCTTCGGTTTATAACGTTTCTTTACCCCGTTCTCACCGATAAGATAGATCCACGGACTGTCATATATATCCATCCTGCCGTATTTAATAAGAAATACAGGGGCAAGAGGTACTGCTATGCAAAACCACACTGCGGAACCGCCCAACTCAAGCCGCGAAAAATTAAAACCGTTTATAATGAGAGCAAGGATGACCGGAAGGAAAACAGCGCCAAGCATGATGGCAATAGCCCTTATCACTCTCAGGACAGTTGTAAACCTGATGTCTGCTTCCTCCTGCCGGCCGTTGATGTTCATATAGAATACCGGTTTTGTAACGGGTTTTACACGCTCTTCTTTTGTCTGAACGAGCTGTTTTCCAATGCGCTGGAAAGGTCCGCCTCTGGAAGTGAATATCTTTCTGTAATATTCAAGTCCATAGGTATCTTCTTTTTGCTGGCTGTAGGCCGTAAAAAAAACAAACACGAGAACCAGGGCAAGACATCCGGAGGCTCCAAGTATCAGATCTTTCTCGGCCCCAAAAGCGAGCATCCCTAAAGCTACGCCCGCAGTTCCCGCTATGGTCGCAAAAATTGCCTTCAGCCACCAGGGAAGGAGCAGATATTTCGAATCTTTATAAGCACGTATGCTTACCTTGCCCGTCTGCCCGTTGACCGCAGCCATGTATCCGTCAAAAGCAAGATAGTATACCGGCAAAAGGACCGGCATCCGCAGTACGTTGCCGCAATAAGCCCTGACGCTTACTGCTTTTGTTTCAAGAGTCTTCCGGACGACAGGCTTGTAATCATCTCCGACCTCGATATCCACGCGTCTTTCAAGTTCATACGAATCAATATCGCCTGTCTTTACCTGATGTCCCGCAACGAAAGCAAAATCAAATTCCCTGAGGTCATCCAGATCATACGGCTCCATGGCGTCCAGAAGCCGGTTGTCAAGCTTTGCGGAGCAGTTTACAAACACCTCGTCCACAAAGCCTCCGCACTCGTACACGCTTCCGCCTTCTATACGGAATACACTGCAATTAACCGGGCCTCTTACCAGCTCGTAGGGAAGATAAAAGCCCTTGAGGTCTTCTATTCTTTTGTTAATTGCCTTTGCCTCTTTTTTTTGCTTATTCTTACTGCACCAATCTGACAGGATATCCTTTGCCTCCGTATCGGTTATAGCGAAAGGTATGATGAGTTCGGGTATGGTGTCGGCATTCACAAAAGCTTTTCTTACAAGGGATCGGCCGCAAAAAGCACAGTTTGCCACCGCGTCTCCCGCGTCAAAGACCACCGTAGCTCCGCAGCCTGTGCAGACGCCCCTTTGAAGCTCAAACTTTTTCATGTTTTCCCGCATTTTCTTACGGTTTATGTCACGAAACCCCTTATGCTCACTCTTTGCCCTGTCTATCCCGACACTGTTCCCGCAGTAACTGCAGTTATAAATACGTTTCCTTATGTCATAATATGCGGGAGCACCACAGGACGGGCAATGTATATCATACAGTTTCCCTTTTTTCTTTTCAGCTGCGGCATTCAATGAGTCTGTCTTCTTTACCCCGTCGATCGTGCTCTTGCTCATGGTATCATCCTTCCACTATTCCCAATAAGTCTTCAGCAAGCCGGACTGTTTCTTCCTGAGTTCTGTCTTCATACCGGTTACAACTCTTTCTTTGTTATCCCTTTCTTGTCAAGTATATATATCACCGGCCTTGAGTTGTCCGTAACATACCAGATAACCTTCTTGCCTGCATATATCGGTTTGCAATCCGACAGGTATCCGTGGGCTGTCTTAATCTTCGAGACTTTGCCTTTCTTATCGTATTTGACATATCCGATCTTTCCGCTGGCTTTGCCGTTCTCAATGATATCCCAGATGATATATCCGCCTGTTTTTCCTGTTGAAACCATCTGAGGAGTACCGGCACTTTTACTTCCCGAAGCGGAATAAGAAGTGATCTTCTTAATACTCGTACCGTTTTCGGAAAACTTGTTCTTTGACGTTACCGCGACATAAACATTCTTGATCCCGTCATATCCGGAATTGCCGCCCTTTTCATCGGTAACATACGCTGTAACGTAATAATTTTTTGTTTCCTCGAGCCCTCCGACCGAAGTTCCGGTTTTATTATACCCGGTACTCTCGGTGCCTTTGTATTCGGGAATTTTATAGATCAGCAGCTCCGTGCCCTTGTTTGAAGTAAAGGTCTTCTCTCCTGCCTTTTTCCCGTTCATAAAAAGCCTGACTGCCCTCGGGCTGGCATCTCCATGATCCAGAAATACAAGATTATTCCCTTCATCGATCAAAATGAACTGATTGAAGGAATGGCTTACGGAAGGGGTATTCTTTGACCATCCGGTACCATCCAGGATATCGACCGCCTTCATGGTCTTTTCATCTATCTCAATGACCATATTGGCCTGATGGTTTATTCCCGCGCTGTCAGCATACATGGTGTGGCAGGTATGAATATAAAGATATCCGTTGCTTTCGGCACAGCGTACGGCCCCCGAACGGAATACCGTCACTGTATTCAGGCTTTTAAGTTTGACATCATCAAGCTTTTTCCAGTTTTTATCGTATTTGGTAACGATCACGACAACCTTGCCGTCATCCTCTTTCGGATTCTTATTACCGGTTATGATAAAGTTATACTCCCTGCCGCAGAAAAAACCTCCCCAGACCGTGCTCAGATCGGATTCCAGCCTGCGTGCCTCCATCAGGTTAAAATCCCTGTCGTATTTTTCGACAACGGTTATCCCCATATTTTCAACACGCCAAAAACAGTCCCCTTCACTGTAAAGGTATGACTGAACAGGCCTTGAAGCTGCCATATTCCCATAGTACTCATCACCCATGGCTGAATCATCATAGATGTTCAACGAAATATTGGTACTTTCGGCAGGAGCAGTCCTGCTCTTTTCACCAACGGTCACGTTTCCTGGCAGTTTACAATCCCTGAAGGCCTCGGGTGAAATATATTCGACAGTATCAAGATTTCCGATCGACTTAATGTTCCCGCATTCATAAAATGCCAGATATCCGATAGAAATAATGCCATCTTTGGCGTCAATCTCTTTCAAGGCCTCGCATCTGTAGAAACCGTAATCATCAATATAGAGCTTCCCGTCTACAATGACCGTTTCTACCTTAGAGTTCTGGAATCCGTGTTTTCCGGTATACAGATCACCGTTTACGGTAACCTTCTTCAAAGCATCACAGCCGTGGAAAAAATATTCGGAGAGCTCCGTCTCCGGGGCGTTAAATATTATTTCCTTCAGCTTCGGCGAGCCGCCGAACGCATACTCTCCGATCGATTCCACGGTTTCCGGAACGATCAGGGTTTCCAGTTCTTTATGTCCGTAAAATGAACTGTCTGCCAGATGCTTTACGGTCACGCCTTCTATTATAGACGGTATTTCCAGCGTTTTCTCTCCCATATCGGGATACCAGGTTATGGTGCCGTTCGATCCATCAAACCCCAGATACTCACCATTATCCATTTTGATCCAGCGTTCTTCGGCACATACGGCCGATTCCGGCAAAAATACGGTCACGCAAAGGATCGTCACCAATAATGCAGATATCCTGATCAGCAGTGATTTCATGATATATCTCCCAATTTATCCTTAGTATTGCTGCTCAACATCCCCCGGTAGCAATTCATTTTCACTTCGAGCCTGAAAGCCTATTTATCAACTCCGATATACAGACTCTCCTCCGAACCGGTGTGGAAATGAACCTCTTCGGTCGATCCGTCAGCTTTAGTCAGAGTCCCTGTCAAAATGTCATCGTTGTCAAAACCCGTATCATAATCAAGGCTCTCGATCCAGCCATCACGGCAGAAGAATCCGGCAGTAGTCACGATACGGTCCTCGGGATCGGCATCCCTGTCAGCGTCATAAACTGTGGTAAGCAGTTCGCGGCCGTTGATCCTTACGCTTAATATACCATCGTCAAAATACAGCACAACATCCGCCAGCCGTCCTTCGCCGGTATAATCTTCGCCCGTAAGTGACTGAGTCCAGTAATAGGGCTCCTCTCTTGCGGCTCCGATGTCTGAAGAACTGATCTCCTTTCCGGGCATGGGCTTCGAAGCGTTTTCCTTCCAGATTTCCGTACGCTTCACAGCGGATGCGGGAGTATTGACCGCACAACCCTCGGGGAAACTCGGTTTTTCCTCTTCCTGTCCATAGTAATCGGCTATCGCGCCGGTAAATTCAGCAGCTTTAAGCCCGTCGCACACCAGGAAAGCGTTAGGACCAATGCTGCTTATGCCGTTTCCGAATGTAACCCCGGTTATGCCGGCGCAGCCCTTAAAGGCGTATTTTCCTACATAAGCCAGACTGTCGGGAAATACAAGTTCACCCGTCAGCCCATCACATTCGGAAAACGCGTTGTCTTTGATATGCGTCAGTGTCTCTGGAAATCCTGCTATCGAAGTAAATCCTTTGCAGCCTGAAAAGGCTGATCTTCCTATCGAAATAAGTCCTGAAGGAAGCCTAAGTGCACCCTCGTACCCGGTACCTGCAAAAGCATGATCACCGATGACCAGCACAGATTCCGGCAGTTCCAGAGTGCCGGTAAGACTTTTGCAGCTCTGGAAGGTTTTGGAACATATGTATTTTATACCCTCAGGGAGCTTCAGAGAGGTAATACTCTCATCACCTGCAAACGCGCTATTTTCCATAAACTTCAAACTGTCAGGAATCACTACGGCGCCGGTAAGCCTTCTGCAATAGGATATCCCACCGTTGCCGATATGCTCAAGCCCTTCCGGCAGGGTTAACGTCCCGTCAAAACCGCAGCTTATGAAGGCATGAAAGCCGATATCCTTGACACCGTCCGGGATCACAAGATCGCCGGTGAAGTTTTCGCAACCGTTAAAGCAGGAATACTCGATCTTTTCAATGTTTGCAGGCAGCTTTAGTCTACCGTCAAAACCGCACTCACTAAAAACCCAGTCTGCCATGGAAGTAACCGAATCGGGAATGATAAGATCGCCTTTCAGTTTCTTCGCTCTGATAAATGCGCATCTTCCGATCTTTTCGAGACCATCTGGCAGTTCCAGCGTTCCTTCCGCATTCTCAAAGTCCGCGAATGCCTCATCGCCGATCTCCTTCAATGACTTTGAGAGCTTGATGCCTGTAAACCCTTTGCAACGCGTGAACGCGTATCCACCGACCGTCTCGACCGAATCCGGGATGTTAAGAACACCGGTCAGCCCCTCACAGGCATAAAACGCGAAATCTTCTATCGTCTTCAGTGATTCGGGCAGCACCAGTTCACCGGTCAGATTCTGGTTCGAATAAAAGGCGTTGTGCGAAATGGAAGTAATGCCCTCACCGATAACCAGCTTTTTGATCTTGAAGTCGGACCACATGAACTTCTCCGCCGTCATCTCTCCGGTACCCGTAAAAGTCAGAGTCTTCGTTGATTTATCGTAATTCCAGGTTATATTTTCACCGCAGGTTCCCGAAACACCTTTGGTCTTTTCACCGCCCGTATTTTTCGAGCTGCATCCGAATATTCCAAACATCAGCACTACCTCCAGTAAAACAACCAATAATCGCTTCATGCAGCATCTTGCCTTTCTTCTTTTTTCTGTGCTATGATCCCTGCGGTAAAAATCTCAAATTAATACCTCAGGAATTTTCTCAGTTTCTCATCAGGAAAAAGATCTTCTTTGTTCAATCCAAAGGATCCGCCCGGAACGATCTCCAGATATCGGTCCAGAAATTC
>JAILRI010000050.1 GCA_024698555.1 Lachnospiraceae bacterium | reverse complement strand
TGATCTGCCGGTTGACGTACCCAATTTCTACCAGCATTTCAGAAAAGGCGACTTGGCAATGGGTATAGCGGATTTCAACTGTTACAACCTGATCCTTAATGCCGCTCCGGAGATCGCGAATTCATGGTCGATCTCTCCGATACCGGGCGTATATGATGAAACTACCGGCGAGATCAACCGGTTTATGTCGGGAGGAGCCGAATCCACCGTTATGTTCTCCTCAGATGACGAAAGGGAGCTACGGGCCTGGGCTTTCATGGACTGGTGGTCTTCCACCGCGGTTCAGGCCGAATTCGGACAGATGCTGCAGATCATGTACGGCGATGAGTACATATGGCCTACGGCCAATCTGGAAGCCTTTAAGCTGCTGCCTTATCCCACTTCGGACAAGGACATCATCTTAGAGCAGGCAGGCGCCATCCTCGAAGCACCGAGACTCCTTGGCAGCTACATGCTCGAGCGCGAAATGAGCAATGCGTTCAATGACATCGTGGTAAACGGTGAAACCGTAAGGGCGCGCATCGATGACGCGGTCAAAGTCATCGACAGAGAAGTAAAGCGCAAGCTCGAGGAATTCGAGTATATCGATGAAGACGGCAACGAACTCAAGACCTACTACATTCCTTCGGTTGAAAGAGTCAGGGAAATACTCGAACGTTAAAAGGTTTAAAAAAATGAGGTAAGCATTTATATGTCAGATCACAGAATACTTATGGGCTTAAGAAGACCCGCCGGCGTAGGTAAACGGATGCACTCCAATCCCAACGGATACTGGTTCGTATTACCCTATGCACTGCTGTTCACAGTATTTATACTGGCTCCGGTAGTCATGGCGGTCATCCTGTCCTTTACGAATTTCAATGCTATACAGTTCCCGCGGTTTGTCGGCTTTTTAAACTACATAAATCTGATAACCGCAGACGACACATTCATGAAGTTCGTACTGCCGAACACTGTAAAATATGCACTGATAGTCGGCGTGGGCGGATATATCCTTTCATTTTTACTGGCCTGGGCGCTCGCAAACCTTCCAAAAGGCTTAAGAACCGTATTCGCGCTTATACTCTATTCCCCGAGCATGACTACGGGCGTAGCCATGGCGGTGCTCTGGAAGATCATGTTCACAGGTGACCAGACAGGCTACATCAACAGCTGGCTGATGAGCATCGGCGCGATAGACGAACCGGTCATATGGCTCGTAAACACGGATTACCTGCTGCCCATCGTCATAATCATCGGACTGTGGTCAAGCATGGGCGTAGGTTTCCTCTCTATCCTCGCGGGTCTGTTAAACGTAGATGAGTCCCTTTACGAAGCGGCTGCGATAGACGGAGTAAGAAACCGCTTCCAGGAAATGATATATGTGACCATCCCGAGCATGAAACCGCAAATGCTGTTTGCAGCGGTCATGCAGATAGTCGGAGCCTTCCAGAACGGTACGATCTCCACGCTTCTCGCCGGCAATCCCACTCCCGGATATGCCGCCCAGCTCATCGTAAACCACGTAGAGGATTACGGTTTTATCAGATATGAAATGGGCTATGCGGCCGCCGTTTCGGTGGTGCTGCTGCTTATAGTCCAGATATTCTCCGCATTGTCGAACAGGCTGTTTGGAGAGAAGGAGTAAACATATGGCTGCATACAAAGGACATCAGATGAATCCCGACAAGTTTGAGAAGAGCCAGATCAAGATCGTGCTGCTGGTGCTTCCGCTGGTCATCATCACAGCGATACCGATAGTTTTTATCTTTTTCCATGCGTTTAAACCCATGGAGGAACTGTTCGCCTTTCCTCCGAAGTTTATCACAACGCATCCGACGCTTGATAATTTCCGCAAGCTGATAAAGGCCTCGCGTACCGCAGGCATCCCCATCAGCAAATACGTATTCAACAGCATTTTCATCACTATCGCAGTGGTCTTCGGTTCCCTGCTGTTCTCGACCATGGCGGCGTATTCGCTCTCGAAGCTGCGCTACAAAGGGCGCATCTCGATGATGAAGATCAACCAGATCGCTCTGATGTTTGTCTCCTGTGCCGTCATGATCCCGAGATATCTGATAGTTAATAAATTGGGGCTTATTGACACCTTTTTTGCACAGATACTTCCGCTTATGGCTTTACCTGTCGGGCTGTTCCTGATCAAACAGTTCGTGGATCAGGTGCCGGACTCGCTGATAGAAGCGGCATATATGGATGGAGCCAAGGAGTGGACCATTTACCTTAAGGTGATCATCCCTCTCATCAAGCCGGCCATCGCCACCGCTGCGATCCTGGTATTTCAGCAGGTATGGACGAATATTGAAGCATCGAACTACTATATTAACGATGAATCCCTAAAATCCCTTGCCTTCTATATGAACACGCTGGCAAGCTCATCGACCGCCAATACGGTCGCAGGACAGGGAATATCGGCTGCCGCCTCGCTCATCATGTTCCTGCCGAACCTTATACTCTTCTGCATACTGCAAAGACAGGTGATGAACACTATGGCATATTCGGGTATCAAATAGGGGATAAAATGAAGATCAGAAGATTACGAATCATACCGGCAATCATACTTGCCCTGTTCATAGTATGCGAAGCCAGACCGCAAAAAGCCAGAGCCGACGCTCCGTACAAGACTTATACTGTCGACGGTTACGGCTCGGTGACCGCCACGCAGACAGCATATCTGCCCTATGCCACCATCACAAAGATCGGCGACGAAACCCTCGTCGGTCCTACCGATTTCACATTGATGGATGATGGCAGCCTTTATATTCTCGACAGCGGGAATAAACGCGTGGTAGTTTCGGATGAGAACCATGACCTGGTGACGACTTTCGGTGAGGGGATCCTCGAAGGCCCCAGGGGTATGTATGTTACTGCCGACAAGACCTGCTATATTGCCGACAGGGACGCAAAAACCATCTGGATGTTCGATTCCAACGGGCAGCTCATAAACCGCTTTGGCAGACCCGGAGCCGCCATGTACGGTGACGATCAGGATTTCAAGCCTCTGAAGATCGTAGTCAACACTTCCGGCATCATGTATGTGATCTGCGAGTCCAATACCAACGGGATCGT
>JAILRI010000049.1 GCA_024698555.1 Lachnospiraceae bacterium | reverse complement strand
AGGTGCCACTTTTTTAAGCATTCATTTTACCTCCTTTATTTGAAGTTAGGCTACGCTAACTATCGATCACCATTTTTGGGAAACACTATTTAAGTATTTCCCAATTGTCTTCACCTGTTTCTATTCAATTCCTATAGCAGCCGCCCAGTTAAAATAACGGCAAATAACTTTGCAATGCTCCTCAATTTCCTTCCAGGTCATTTTATGAACAAAGGGATCATAGATGGTTGTCCAAAATGCGGTGCACAGCACATGCATTTCGCTTTTTGAGATATCGATATGTGACAATCCTCTTTTTCTTGCTTCTTCATAGTATTGTACATACGCATCGGTCATCCTGAGCGCAAACTCATGTCCGTAGTTTTCATAAACAGTACCTGCCGACTTTTCAAGGAGCAGGACAAAATCGCCCCTTATCTTCCACAGAGTTCTGAACAGATCCAAAATATATTCTTCGTTCATAGCCCATGTACTACAAACTTCTTTATCCGTCATTCCCGAAAAATCGAAATCCGTTCTGACTGCCACAAAACCGTCCAGAATATCAGCAGTATCTTTTACAACAGCGCAGAAAAGTTCCTCTTTGCCTTTATATCGCTTGTATACCGCCCCCGTAGTCACACCTGCATTATCGCATATAGTCTTAAGATCGGCTTTTATAAAACCATGCTTCATAAATTCATCACGTGCGCTCTGAAGCAGTCTCGGGTCGATGCTTGTATCGCGTGTAGACATTTTCACCTCGAAAAATAAGCTCATTACTGATAATTTAATTATCGATAATGAGCTTATCACATTTGATTTCTAATGTCAAGATTCTTTTTTCGAAAAAGAACCATTAACCCCGTCCCCCAGGGTTAAAACCTGAAGTCTCTCCTGTTCGATGACCTTATCTCATTTATGTGTTCTTTTGCTATCTCCCGGACTTTATCATTCGGTATCCGTTTCAGCTCCTCTTCTATCATTCTGTAGCCGGTTTCCTTCGTATCCGGAGATGCATAATCCTCCAGATATTCCGCAAGAGTCATCAGGGCATTGGGATGGCAGCAGTTCAGGATCTGCCCTTTCTTACAAAGGCTCATGAAGCGATCGCCTGTCCTGCCTTCGCGATAACAGGCCGTACAGAATGAAGGAATATGCCCTGTCTGCATCAGCCAGTGAACCACTTCATCCAACGTACGCTGGTCTGATACATCAAACTGTTCTGTATCATGCGGTCTTTCGTTTTCGGTATAACCTCCTACCGAAGTTCGGGATGCCCCGCTTACCTGGGAAATACCAACCTGAAGCAGTTTTTTGCGAACTTCCTCTGACTCTCTTGTAGATACAATCATTCCGGTATACGGTACAGCAAGGCGGATGCAGGCAGCGATCTTTGTAAATGTCTCGTCATCGATGCCGTTATCAAACATATCAGGATCGATATCGTCAGCTCTCTTTACCCTGGGAACGCTGATCGTATGCGGTCCGACACCATGTACAGCTTCCAGGTGTTCAGCGTGCATGATCAGTCCCGCGAATTCATACTTGTACAGTTCCAGTCCGAACAAAACGCCCAGGCCCACATCATCTATACCACCTTCCATAGCCCTGTCCATAGCCTCGGTGTGATAGTCATAATCATGCTTGGGTCCTGTCGGATGAAGCTTCAGATAACTCTCCTTGTGATATGTTTCCTGGAAGAGTATATAAGTTCCGATGCCTGCTTCTTTCAGTTTACGATAATTCTCCACAGTAGTGGCCGCGATATTTACATTTACGCGTCTGATGTCACCGTTCTTATGATGAACGCTGTATATGGTTTTAATGCAATCAAGAATATATTCGATCGGATTGTTTACCGGGTCCTCGCCGGCCTCAATGGCGAGACGCTTATGTCCCATGTCCTGTAAAGCTATAACTTCAGCGCGAACTTCTTCCTGCGTCAGTTTCTTTCTTGCGATGTGTTTATTCTTAAGGTGATAAGGACAGTAAAGACATCCGTTTACACAATAGTTTGACAGATAAAGTGGTGCGAACAGAACAATGCGGTTCCCGTAAAAAGCAAGTTTGATCTCCTCAGCGATCTCGTACATGCGCTGAATCTTTTCCGGGATCTCGCATGCCAGAAGAACAGATGCTTCCCTATGTGTAAGTCCCGCGCAGGTGCAGCCGTTGCCGTTTTTCACAGGTCTTGCTTTTTCCAGGATTTGGTCTATCAGTTCTACATTATTCTTGTTTTCCTCCGCATATGCCAATGTGGCACGGATTTCCTCATCATTGATGAATTCCTCTGCTTTTAATGATTTGGGATCATATTTTGCCATGTTTTTTACGCTCCTTTTATTTATATCTTTTGATGTATTGTATATCCCGGCGCATCGCCTCTGTCCACGACCAGCCTGTAGCCGACAGATTGCATTCGAGCCTCAAGGCATCCCCGGCACTGTGCGGATTCCTCACCGGTACAGATCTTATTGTCATACAGTTCATATTTTTTCCTGACACCCACCGGTGACAGATTCGGCATGACTACATTTGCTCCCGCCAGTATACCTTTCTCGCGTCCCTTTGGATCAATGGTTCCCAGTGCTGTAGTTGCCGGAAGAAGTACTTCGGGCAGTATCAAACGGATCACAGAGAGAAGAAACAGGGTAAGTTCCAACGTTCCGGCTTTTTCGTCCTTAAACGGCGTATCATGATGCGGTATAAACGGTCCGATCCCGCACATAGCAGGTCTGAAGGTTTCCACAAATTTAAGGTCTTTTGCCAGTGTCTCCGGTGTCTGAAAAGGTGATCCTACCATAAAACCGCATCCGATCTGGTATCCTATTTCTTTAAGGTCGTGCAGACAACGCATACGGTTGTCAAATGACATTTCCCCGGGATGTAGCTTCGCATAATGCCCGACATCCGCAGTCTCATGCCTAAGAAGATATCTGTCAGCTCCGGCATCATACAGCGCCCGGTAAGAGTGACTGCTCCTCTCACCCATAGACAATGTCACGGCACAATCCGGATGTTTTTCTTTCAACCCGGCCACTATTTCACACAGCACCTCATCTGTAAAATACGGATCTTCGCCCCCTTGCAGGACAAATGTACGAAATCCCAGTTCATACCCTTCATCCGCACAGGCAAGTATCTCCTCCTTTGTAAGACGATAGCGTTCAGCGTTTCTGTTGTCTCTTCGAATTCCGCAATACAGACAGTTGTTCTTGCAGATACTGCTTATTTCGATCAATCCGCGTGTATAAACTGCGTCTGAAAAAAATTCTTTTCTTTTTTTTACAGCGATCTTGGCCAGCGATGCTGCAGCTTCCTCATCCCTGTTCCTGATGAGCTCGGCGTATTCCTCTTCCGTAAGGCTTTGTTCCCGTTCCAGCCGATCGATCAGTTCTTTTTCTTTTTTATTCATATAACTCCGATCACATTTTTATCCGATTTCCGGTAAAAGCTCATGAAGCCCGGGAAAAAGCCGTAAACTGCGTTCCAGCGTGCCTGTCATAAAGGCGATCGCAATTCCGTAATTCGTAAACGGAACGTTCTGTCTTACAGCCTGCTCCATACGTGCAAGAACCGCATTTTCTGTAAGCATGCAGCCTCCGCAGTGTATGATCAGCTTATAGGAAGAAAGTTCCTCAGGAAATTCATTTCCCGAGCAGGTTTCAATAGTCAGCTCCTTGCCGGTATAAGCTTTGAGCCAGCGCGGAATTTTCACCGTACCGATATCGTTACATTGGCGATGATGCGTACAACCTTCAGCCAAAAGAACCTTGTCCTGATCCTTCAGGTTCTTTACCGCACTTATCCCTTTTACGGCTGTCTCCAAAAAACCTTTATATCGAGCCATCAGTATTGAAAATGAAGTGAGCGGTATTTCATCGGGGACTATGGCACTGACTGTTTTGAACGCCTGACTGTCTGTGATCACCATTGCCGGATCAATACCGGGTTTAGCAAGAACCGCTGAAAGCTCTGTATCCCGACAGACCACCGGAATAGCTCCCCTGTCCATAAGATCCCTGATAGTCTGTTGCTGTGGCAGGATCAGTCTTCCCTTAGGTGCCGACTCATCGATCGGACAGACAAGCACGCACATATCCTCCGGAGAAACAAGATCTCCGACCAGTTTCCGTTCCGTTTTATCGGGGATCAGACGTGCAAGCCGCTCTTTCAGATCTTCAATACCTTCTCCGTTCAGACTGCTGACCTGTATAATTTCGAACCCGTCTGTTGAGGGAATACGTATATCATCAGCAATGTCTTTTTTGTTCAGAACTATGATCCCCGGGATTTTCCTTTCTCCGATCAACTTAAACAGTTCATTGTCCGTCTCTGTAAATCCTGTACCTGCGTCAACCACCAGTACTGCAATATCACAGGTTTTCAGGATCTCTTTTGTTTTTTTCACACGTTCAAGTCCGAGTTTTCCTTCATCGTCAAACCCCGGTGTGTCAATGATCACAACAGGACCCAACGGCAAAAGTTCCATGGCCTTTTTTACAGGATCCGTGGTAGTTCCCTTCACATCAGACACAACCGCCAGCTGTTGACCTGTAATCGCATTTACAAGACTTGATTTTCCGGCATTTCGTATTCCGAAAAAACCGATGTGCGTCCTCTCCGAAGACGGTGTATCATTTAGATTCATTTTTTAACCTCCTTTTTCAGACAACAAAAATACCGCTGTTCCCCGGACAAGGGTACAGCGGTTCTGTGACATTAACAGTCAGCCTGTCCATCTTGTCTTTCGCCTCAAGTATGAGTTTCGGCGTCAGGGGATGTCAACAATATTCAGTTTTTGCTATCAAGCCTTCGAGTATGTGGCTTTTGCCGAGATTCCATCAATACGTCCCAAAGCTCCGGTCAGGGAATTGATCTCATCATTAGGTGCATCAATTGCAACACATATGATATTCATATCTTTCTGTCTGTAAGGAATTCCCATGCGGCCGATGATATACTTTCCAAAACGGTGGAGCAACTCATTCAGCTCACTAACGGCATCCTCATTCTCAACTATAATACTTAACACTGCAACCCGACTCTCCATAAACCTCCTTCCGTACCGTAAAAATATACTTTCTGCGGTACCCTGCATTGTTATTATATTATTATATTACTATTTTTCAAAAAAGCAATAATCTCCAACAGCATTTAATATTTTTTCTCATACCGGGCAAAATCGAGTAGGAGGCGGCTTGCCCCTCCTACTCGATTCGACAGGACACCTCGCGACCCTTTGGTTCGCTCGGTGACCGTTCGCTCGGGGCAGTTCTCCGGAAGCGAGCTCCCGAAACTGCCCTCTCGCTTATCGCACAAAAACTACGTCCCGGTATGATATATCCGAGACGTAGTTTTATAGCAAAGAAATTCTTCAAAAGACTAATTTTTTTTCCATTCTGTCGGAGTAACCCCAAAGAGTTTTTTAAAAGCCGCAGAAAACTTACTTGCGTTCGAATACCCGCAAATACCTGCAATCTCGGTTATCGACAATTCATTTTCAATTAGCAGGTTTTTTGCTTCCTGCATCCTGACCTGCGTCCTGTATTCAAATATTGTTACTCCATACATCTGTTTGAATACTCTTTGAAGAGTCGTACGGTTCAGTTCAACTTTATCGGCCAATTCCTCGATCGATATATCCGAGACTAAATTTTCACCCAGGATCTTGCGTGCCGCATGCACCTTATTTGATGAGTCGCCGCTAAAATAACTGTATCCGCTGCTTTTACCGTTTTTTATATTGAGAAGCCCCAAAATCACCCTTACAGCCAGCAATTTTCTGTGATACTCACTGTATTCTTCGGGAAGCATTATCATTTCCGCAAAAATGTTCTTTAGCATCTCATTTGCGGCAAAACATATGCATGAATCAGCTTTGATCGCATATTCAAAAAGAGGTTCTCCCTTAAACTTATTTGTTTCAAAGAAACGGTTAAGCTCATCTTTGAGCGCATCTGTCAGAAAAACTATACTTACGCATCTTATGCCGCCTTTCCCGAAAAAGATCTTTTTAGCTCCTATCCGGCTGTTGAAGATGCATATATCACCCTTGTCAGCTGAAGCAACGCGCCTGTTACTCATTTCGAAATCAGCATGACCTTCAACAATATACATTATTTCAATGTATTCAACAGATTCCGGCACATCCTTCACTATAGGATAATATGACTCCAGCTCCGAATATACAAGCTCAATACCATGGGAAATCCTGTAGTTACGCATAATGCCTTCGCCTGCAATGCTCTTCAGACGATAGGTTTTTTCCGACTCTTTGTCGCACATGATATACATGTACTTTTTAAACAGCTCGTCTGCGTCAACCAACGTCATATGCTGCTACCATTCTTTCCTCTTTATGTATGTTTTTAAATGCATTGATCATAAGGATCACACCAAGAACCAGAACAACTATGTCAGTGATAAGCTGTGCGTAGAATATTCCGGCAACACTGTTAGTGAAAATATGCGGCAGGATCAATACCAGAGGCAGGAACAGCAGTATCTGTCTTAAAATAGTCAGTATTGCCGCATTACCACCCTTTCCGATAGCCTGGAAGAAAGTGATCGCAAGGATCAAAACTCCGTAAGTAATGTAGGAAACGAAAAGAATTCTTAACATGGGAGCTCCCATTTCAACAATAGCCTGATCTGTGATAAACATTGAAAGCATCGCTTTCGGAGCTATCATTATCGGAATATAGAACACTGCGGCAAGGATAGTAGCTGCTATCATAAATGCCTTATTAAATGAGCGGACACGATCATATGCTTTTGCACCGTAATTGGTACCGATAGCAGGCTGATATCCCTGGCTGATACCCCATAACGGGATAAAAGAAAACGCCTGAAGACTTAATGCTGCTCCAAGAATTGTCTGCCATTCACCACCACCGAAGCGTTCTATCGTATTGTACATAACAGTCTGTTGCAGCATGCTCATAACCTGCATCAGCATAGCGGAAACTCCTACACTGAGAACCGATTTTGTTATTGATCCGATAACTCCGATCCTGTTTATCTTCACAGTGTCGCTCTTTTTGGTAAAGTATATAAGAGCAAGTACAGCCTGGAAAAGTTGTGCTGTAACCGTAGCGACCGCAGCCCCGAGAATTCCGTTTTCCTTACCAAACGCAAGGATAAGCAACGGGTCAAGGACAATATTCAGGATTGCTCCGGATCCCATAATAAGCATGGCTTTTTTCAGCTTTCCTTCACCACGCATTACCATATTAGAAGACTGAGCAAAATTAACAAACAAAGATCCGGTAAAAACAACTTTCAAATATCTGTTAGCTTCGGTAAGGATTTCCCCTTTTGCTCCCGAAAGTGTAAGAAGCTGCTTTGTAAAGATCAAACCTACTGCCATGATCACAGCAGATAAGATCAGAACCAGGGCAATAAGGTTTCCCATGATCTTATCTATTGTTGCTCGGTCCTTCTTACCGATAGCCCTTGACAGCACCGATGCCGACCCGGTACCGATAAGAGTTGCAATACCGCTGTTAAGGAGTGTAAACGGGTATGATACCTTTACCGCCGTCATGGCCTCCGGTCCCACCAGTCTTCCGACAAATACGGCATCCATGAAGTTGTAAAGCCCTATCACAACCATTCCGAGGATTGCCGGGATACTGAGTGAAAGCATCGTTTTCACGATATTTCCACTCACAAGATTTTCTCTTGCATTATCACTGCTCATTTTATAAACCTGCCTTTCGTTCATTTGAGTTAGCATTCGCTTACTTCATAACGAGCATATATCAAATGAGACCGGTAAGCCACTCCAAAAAGCAATCATCGCTCCAATCAGCAATTTTTCTTTTGTGAGAACATTAAAAAGATCGACAGATTAGCCATTATATTTTAATTAATTCTTTCATGATAATGCAGCTCCAAGCCGCTTGCACTCTTCGATCGCATTATCGTCAGGCGCTTCGTTTGCCATCACACTGTCGCAGGCAAATGAAGCTCCTGCCGCTTTGCACCTGCTTTCCCAATCTCTCATCCACTGACCGTCTCCCCAGCCGTAAGATCCGAACAAAGCGATCTTTTTACCTGAAAGAGAACCCTCAACAGCTGTGAACATGGGATCAAATGATGAATCCTCAAGTTCCTCCGCTCCCATTGCCGGGCAGCCGAATGCTATTGCGTCAAATTCTGCCACCTTATCTGCGGTAAAATCATCCGAAGCAAATACACTTACTTCGGCTCCGCTATCCTTCGCTCCGGTTCCGACAGCATCTGCCATTGCGGCCGTATTACCTGTTCCGCTCCAAAAAACTACTGCAACTTTACTCATAATAAATCCTCCCTTGAATAATATATATTATCACCCGGCAAGGTCAGCTGTTAAACAGCCAACTGTGCCAGGGATTTACCATTTTTATACATTTTGTAAAATGTGTCTGTACATATTTTGTATCTTTCAAAGGTCTTTCTTGCTTTTTCAGGATCCGAGTATGCTTTCCAGCAACCACAGCATTTAACGCCGTCGCACGGATGCTCCATAAAACACTGGACATCCAAAGGAGGATAACCTAAAAACAGACCAATCTCGTGAGGGAATGTATCGTCATTATTTAAGTGTCTGATCAACTGTACAATACAACATTCCGGCTTCTCAAACTTATATCCCTTTCTCTTTAAGATCCTTTTTGCATTTGGATCCTTCAGATCCTTCTTCAAATGTTCCGGACGAAACAGATATATCAGAGCTTTTTCACCTGTTTTTCTCAAAGGTATTATCCGAATTCCCTTTTGCCTCAGTATGGAATTTAGCTTACGTACTTCCAGGTTAATATCTTTTTCTTTGGGGACTCTTACAGAAAACAGGCTTCCGGTTTTGATCCCTGCAAGAGTCGGAGCGCAATGCTTTATAATGATTTCTTCTGACATCTGTGCCTCCGTAGTAATATATTTTTATAAATAAAGATCATTTGCATTTTGGTTAGCATTCGCTAACCTGTTGTTTTAGTATTACTCCGCCTAAAGCGGAGTATAAAAACCTTATTCATTTATGATACACTCTGTATACATTAACGGTATCGTAGACTCAAGCTGCTTCGACTTTATCACCTTAAAACCGTTTTCTTCAAGGAATGATTTATAACCATAAGCATCCCATCTTGCTTCAAAATTAACTCCCGCAAATGAAAGCGCCTTACTGAAGATACCGCTTATCTTCTTGGTATTATCATGTAGAAAATTAGGAGCAATAAGCAGTCCGTCTTTCCTTAAAACCCTTTTGATTTCAGATAATACCTTTTCGGGATTTGGGATTACATGCAGCGCGTTTGCGATGATCACCGCATCAAAGCTTTCATTTTCATATTGCAGATCAGATGCATCAGCAAGTTCAAAATCAAGATTGGACGGTACTATACCTCTTCTTGCCACAGCAAGCATCTTCTCAGAAAAATCCGTCGCCACTGTTCTCTTTGATTCATCCGCAACCTGCTTGGCAATAACGCCTGGACCTGTAGCAAGTTCCAGTACCTCTTTTTCTTTTACCATCGAGCGTATGCGTCTGTACATCGCTTCATATGCTCTCTTGTTTCCGGGTGTACCTGTTACAAAATCGGTATACACCGGAGCGAACCGGTCCCAGATATTTTTATTTTTTTCCTTAAGGATCCGCATATCCTCAAGTACGATCTCACTCTTCCATTCCTTTGGGATATTATCAGGCTCATATACCATGCCGTACAGTTCCACCCCATCGGCAAAGTGCTGCGTTGTCACGCATTTCATGCCTATGTGCTCATATTTATCTTTTTTAAGATGTGCATCAGTATCCAAAACTACGGGAACGGCCTGTCTGCGCCCTTCCTCAAAAGCGATCTCCAGAACCTTGAGCATGAATCCCTTACCCTGATATTTTTTTCTTACCACAACCATGCCGACATAAATATACGGAATCTTCAGTTTTGAAAGGATCGCGCCATAGCTTTTTCCGGCTTTACCGCAGTTTTTCGACATCTTAAAAAGATGTCCGATATCAACACGTCCCGGGACTGTTTTCAGTAATTCTGCCCCCGAACCGGAACTCATTTTTACTCCGGGATTCTTAAAAGCGATAAATGCCTCATGAGCATCGCTTGTCGAGTAAAGCTGACGTTCCCTGATCGCCATGCGCGCATAAGCGCTTATATAATCGCTTATTGCCTGCCTGTTTTTTCCGAGATACCCCATACCATATTCTGTCTCGGCATATTCAAAGTTGGCAAATGCATTGCCAATATCCCGTATCTCATCTTCTCTTAATGAATTGATCTTGATCGGCATCTCTGTTTATAACCTCGCTGCAATTCTGTTTATTCTTCAGTAAAATATCAATTTCCAAGCAGAACTTTTTACACAATAGACACTTTGCCGGTTAGCATCTGCTAAC
>JAILRI010000047.1 GCA_024698555.1 Lachnospiraceae bacterium | reverse complement strand
ATCCGGAATATCCTTTTGAGCATTTTGCCCGCACTCCAAATCCCTTGACATTATTGACTAACCCGCTGAATTGGTAGGCTGTTTCTTTATTATCATATGTTAGAATGTCCCAATTATCCTCGCCATATTTATATCGCACCTCATATGTGATTGCCCTATCAACAGAATCCCATAAAATATTCAGCAGGGATTCATTTTTATTTTCAATTCTAAGATTCTTTGGTTCTTCCAATATTGAGGCATCAACGCCTTCAATTATCGCCCAATACTGGTCAATATAATCCATGACTTCCAAATCATTTTTACAAGCCCGTCCGTATTGAGCACCAATGTGATATATATCTGCAAGACTGCTTTCCACGAGCGGTATGATTCCCTGCCTTGTAATTCCGGAATCCGTGCAATAGAACTTATCCTCAAGGGGATTATAGTGGGTAAGGAGCAGGGCATGTTCCCGGGCGTTTCCTCTCTTCCACGAATATATCACTATTCCTTCCGGATGATCAGTCAGCAAATTTATGAACGCCTGTTTCTTATCCGAAGCGTTTAGTCCTGACATATTGGGATAAAATTTTCCATTGCGCCAAAAGGTATCCTCTGCAAAAGTATACCCAGACATATTATGTGCAGAAGGAGTATAAATCATTAACGGATTCGCCCATTTATCCTGATAGTTAGTAACGGTAAATTCTTTCCAATCGCTGTCCCCGTTAAGTAATGCCGCCCGCCTGAACATGGCCAGGCAAGCATAAAAAGGACATTTTGTATCACCCTCGGGCTGTTTTAACCCTTCAAAGACATCCGCCATATCAATTCTGTCGATAATATTATTATCTGAGAAGTATGGCGTGGGCGTAGGTGTTGCCGTGGGCATAGGTGTTGGAGTGGGCGGTAAAGTAGAACCAGAACCCGGGATAATTATTTTATTACTTCCATTATTCCCCGATATTGCGCCATTGGAGATATTTACCCACACCTCTACCCAATCTGAATAACTGCCATCAGAAAACCTTGCCCGAACCCTGTAATAATACACGAGGTTATACAAGTCAGTACTTATATACGCCGTTCCACCATTATAGTCCGAATCGCTGCCCCAATCACGGCCTTCGCGGTGAATCTGCAGGTCATAGCCAACGGCTCCCGGCACTTCGTTCCATGAAACACTCGCCTGAGAATTGGCACATTTGACAGCGGATAAGTTTATAGCGAATGTTGAAGACGCTTCCGACCTGCTCAAACGTACATCAGCAGGCAATATACCCATTATCATCGTAAACACCAGTAACATTACCAAACATTTTTTGCATTTTCCCATACTCTGATACCTCCTCACCGGACATTCAAAAAAACATTGCTTAATTGTAGCATGGAATATAGCTTTTTGCAATAGTTATATATTCATTTGCTATTCATCGAAGCCATTATACTATGCCGTAACAAATAAAAGGTCGCTCAACAAGCGACGTGTAGTGTTCATGATCACATGAATTAAAAAGCGTTACAGAAATAGCTTATACTTGTGTCTGATAATCATTTTAATATTTCTATGTTTAACTATAGCATTTTGCAATATCATTATATTGCTTTGCCGCTTTGGTTAAGCTTGAATATATAGAAAATTGATACAAGAGAGGTATGATATGTTTACAGATGAAAGACTATACAAGAATGTCAGCAAGAACATTAAGAAATACCGGTTGCTGAATAATCTCACGCAGGCACAGCTTGCTGAGCTATTGTCACTGGATACCCAGTATTATTCCCAGCTGGAGCGGGGAGAACGGTATTTCTCGCTGGATAAGATAGCGATGTCGTGCAGTATTTTCAACATCAGGATAGATGATATCATAAAGCTTGATACTGACGAACAGGAATCGCCGGATGAAGGCAAACGCCAAGAACTGATAGTTGACATCACAGATAATCTTGATAAGCTGTCATCAAAACAACTACAGATACTCACAAGATACATGAACGAAATACTTCCTTACAGCGAATAAAGAACTCCCCGCTTCGGCCATTCCGCATATAGCGAGGAGTTCTCTTTTTAGACTCTGTTGACTTTGTTATAAATCTTTGGAAGATTTAAGGAATCATTTTTATAAACTGTATCAAATAAATTCAAAATATCTTGAATAAGCTGAATAATCATCAGCTCGCCAGATCCCTTTTATTGTAACAATAATAAGTTGCACCCACCGCCAGGCATACGACCACGCACGCAACCACTATCGCCTTCGCGGGCACATCCCCGTCCGCGAATATCTCTGAAGCGTTCGCGTAGGAATAAGGTCCTATGAAGAGATACTCTTTCGCGTCCGGAACCACTCTGCCGATCAGGTCAAATGCGTAAAGGATCAGTACTATGCCCATTCCGGCGCCCATATTGATCTTTCCCGAAAGCCCTGAAATAAAGAAGCATATGCCGGCCAGTTCGATATCCATCAGCAACTGTCTCAGCATAAATACCGTAAACTCTCCGACAGGGATCTCCTCACCCAGCAAGACAAATCCCAGCGCGTACATCGCTGCGCAAACAAAGGTAAATACGGCCAGCATCACCAGAACGCTTAAGCCCTTGGCCGTGATGACTTTGGTACGGGATACGGGCAGTGAAAGCAGGAACTCCCCGCTGTGACGTTCCTCTTCCTTCGCTATGATCCCGATGGCTATGATCGCCGCAAAAAGGCCGCCGCCAAGTCCGTGCACAGTTCCCACCTCTGTCGCGAAGAAACCTTTAAGTGTGGCGATGGACAGCGTACTCATACCGAAAGCGTCGGAAAATGCGCCCATGTTAGAAAACATCTCAGCCATCTCTTTCATATCGCCCTGCATGCTCTGATACATAAGAATACAGGCGAGTCCCAACCCTCCGACTGTAAAGCTCCATATCAGGAGCTGGTTAAGATTCAATTTCATTTCCCTGATAAATACAGATTTCATATTGATCCTCCATGCCGAGCGCTTTACGCGAGGCAGCGCACGAGAAATTCGCGAAGGCGATTTCTCGTGACGCATCCGTGGCTATTTGGGCTCGGCACAAATAGCCGTGTGAAAAATCACATATCAATGTGGTTTTTCACACTAAGGCCTCCTCCTCTGAATAAAAGCTTAAAAACGCGTCTTCGTCAATATCCGGACTGTCAAGCATCGTAAGCCTGCCTTCCCGCATGATGGCTGCGCTTTTGCAGTATCTGTTCACTTCCGACAGTACATGCGTTGAAAGGATGCAGGTCGCGCCTTTATCAACATATTCATTGATCAGCGTGAAAAAATTTTTCTGCATCAATGGGTCGAGCCCGCTGGTAGGCTCATCAAAGATAAAAAGCTTCGGTTTGTGCTGCATGGCGCACACTATGCTGACCTTTTTCCTGTTTCCGAGGGAGAGCTCTTTGATCTTCCTGTTCGTGTCCATTTTCATCCTCTCACAGAGCATACCCGCCTCTTCAGAGCAGTCAAGCCCTCTGATATCCGCCGCATACCTGATCACGTCCTTTACCTTCATGGAATCGTAAAACCAGGCTTCCGAAGGCATATAACCTACATTTTCAAGTATCCGTTCATGGTCTTTCACACTGTCCATCCCGAGTATCTTTATACTGCCTTCGTCAAATCTTAAGAAACCGAGCATGGACCTGATAGTCGTGGATTTTCCCGCGCCGTTGGGGCCTAAGAAACCAAAGATATCTCCCTCCTTAACCCGGAGTGATACATCGACCACGCCCCTGTTCTTTCCGTAGCTTTTCGTCAGATGATCGATCTCAATTACGTTGCCCATCTTAAATCCCTCCTTCTTGAAAAGCAACTGACAACACCACCCTCTGCCAAACATATTTGAAGTCTGAAAGCAAGCTTTCAATTCAAATTTGTCTATCCGGCAGGGGATTCTGAATAATTACCTTGAAACATATATACTACAAAAAAAATACAGGGACAATACCCGTCCCCGTAAGCTGCACTTATTTACCGCTATCATTCACTTTTATGTTCCGACTGAAAGATCTTAAGCTCCTCGTTGAGCTTCTTATCATCTATCCTGCGCTTAGTCTTATAAATAAGAAATACGCAAAAATACGTGATAATTACATACAGCATGAGCAGCGCGGAAACAAGAAGCCTCCTGTCAAACCACGCGCAGGCAAAGGAAGCCAGGCCATACAGCAGGGTGCATACGATCATCCCGCATATCTCCCTTACTCCCAGACTGTCCGCTTCATCAAAATTCCCAAAAAGATAAACCTGTATATATCCCATTACATAACAGATCAGGATCATTTCGCCCATATGCGGGATACTTGCGTCAAAAACGCCGTCTATCATCCTGTAAACGCAATAGAAGAACAATATGGCAAAGAAGTACAGGCACGCCTTGAACTCGATCCCAATTTCCTTGGTCAGGTATCTTTCCCAAAGGGTTATTTTTTTATCTTCCTTCACGTCAGCCTCACCTGTCTCCTTTCAGGAATTTTCTGAATTCGGATGCATATCTTCTTGAAATGACGATATGCTCGCCGCCCTCCATGGTCGCGTCTATTCTGTTCGAAGAAAGGCTTTTTAATGACACGACCCTGTTTACGTTTATTATCATGGATTTACTGCACCTGAAAAAAACGTCATCGTTGACACTGTTAATGAATGAATACAGCGAACCTTCTATCCGAAGCACATGCTCGCCGGTATAGGCAAATACCTTGTCGTCCACGCTCTCTAAGTACAAAATGTCGTTTATATTCACGCAGACGCTTCTTTCATCGGTCCTGCCCCATATCTTGCCATTTTCATCCTCCAATATCCGGATGATGCTGTTAATTACCGGAGTCCTGGAAATATAACGAACTGTTACGGACTCCTCACCGTCCTTGATCTGGGCTATGTCTATTTTCATGCGTATTTCCCGATTTCGTCCTGTACATTTACCTTACTATCGAAATGCTTTTCCAATATCATATTTTACTGTACGGTGTCACTTCACTCTTATCTTCAGTTTCACCTCTGAACTTTGTACATCCTCTTCCTTTGACATCTGGAAATACGGCGTACCGTCAGCACGGAAGTGAACCCTTCGTATACCGTCGCAGCGTAAGTGGCTCTTTATATCGGTTTCGCCGTGGTAAGCGATCATAAGCTCTCCTTCTTCATTTTCAAAGAACGAGTTATGTCCGGGTCCGAACTCCCCCTTCACCGAATAGAACGTGAGCACCGGTGAAATGCTCTTATGCCAGGAGGAAATGTCGAGCAGGTTCGAAGTCTCATCAGCCGTCAGCAGTCCAAGCGCATAGGTATAGCCGTTCGCGGCGCCACCGGAATAAGTAACAAATACCCTGCCGTCCCTGACGAATCCATACGGCCCCTCATTATTGATCGTTCCCGAAACGTTCTCCCATCCGTACAGCGGCCTGGTCAGAAGCACCGGATCACTTGTCAGCTTCCACGGCTCCCTCTCGTCGATAGTGGCTATGTAGAGCATAGAACCTGTGTCCAGCTTCGTCCCGATATGCTCGCGATACGACCAGATCACATACGAGCCGCTTCCTGCCCTGATAAATGTCATGTCAAGCGTTATGGCGTCTTTCGCCAGAGGCTCCCCGTCCGCCCTTATCACACGAACCGGATCCTCCCAGCTGTCAGCCAGTGTTATGCTCTTTCCCTTCTTTTTCCGCATCATGTGGCACTGGGGTCCCCAGGCGTGCCCGCTGACCGCGAACAGGATATAGAGTTCGCCGCCGATCACGTGAAATTCCGGTGCCCAAAAGGTCTGTTCAAGTCCTCTCGATGGGTCAAACGGCAGTATCAGGTGTTCCGTTATACCCTCAGTGAAGAGTTCATCCACCGTATCAGCTTCCCTGACATATATCCCGATATCGTTTAAGTTGTCATTTGTGGAAATGAAATACCACTTGCCCTCCCAGAGGAAAACGACCGGATCACCGTAGCCTTTTGACAGCGGGAATTCAAAATTTTGTTGCAAAATACGTCCGCATACCGCATATTTCCCGGGTTTGTCAAATGAGACACCTGCTTTGTCCCAATAGATGCTCTTTTCCCTGCGCGACCCGTCACTGTAGGAAATGACAGCACGAATCCCGTCCAACTCCTCCCCGGTCCTCGCCTCAGCCTCGCCGGGAAGCGATATTCCGGTGCAAACGACCGGATCCCAGTAGCACTTTGCTTGTTCAACGATATCGTCATCTATCGCCAAGGAATCCGAGATCCCGGGGCATAAAGCTTCCTCTCGCAAAACAAGTGTCTCGTCTTCAAAATGTATCAGGTCCTTCGTCTTCCAAAGCACCAGTTTCCCCTTAGCCGTTTCATCCGGCGTACCATTTTCGTATACTCTTTCACCGGCGATACCTATAACACCGTCATACATTTTGAAAATAACCGGATTTGCGATTCCCAAAGGCACTATGGTATTATCTGCATTAATCCCCGCCCTGGCAAAAAGAATGCCGTAGTTCCTGTTAAATGGCACTTTTGTACCGTTTTCATCCACGCAGGCAAAGTGTACGGCCCGCGCCAGACCCTCCGGATAACAGTCCGGAAGGGCATCTCTTGTATATACGCAGACTTTCATGATTCCCCTCTTTCTCAAATAAGCACGGAAACATCCTGATCACCGTGCAAAAATCCATATATCATAAACACTCTCAGGCCGGTTCTTTCGTAAACAGTGTACCGGTTGACTATTATCCCTGTCACTTCAGCCCATCATCAAGGATCCTGCGATATTCCTCATAACTGACCGTCTCACCACCCATACTCTCCAGATGGTTCGTATGAAACTGGCAGTCGATCATAAGATAGTCCAACTTCGAAAGTATCCCCGCCAGACTGATAAGCGCTAGTTTTGATCCGTTTTCGAGCTCAGTGAACATGCTTTCCCCGAAGAAACATCGTCCTATGTTCACGCCATACAGGCCGCCGGCCAACTCACCGTCTATATAACTTTCAATACTTGTGGCATACCCCGCCTTATGAAGCCTATAATAAGCCGTCTCCATGTCATCATTGATCCAGGTGCCCTCCTCAAACTCGCGTTTAAGCCTGCAGCGGTGCATGGTATCAGCAAAATCCCTGTCTACGGCATAAGTTATATCATGCTTTCTCATAAACTTGCACATGGAATGTGAAACATGGATGTTTTCAGGCCTTATGATATATCTCTCGTGCGGGCACCACCAGAGTATCGGCTCATCCTCATTATACCAGGGGAAAATGCCGTTGCTGTACGCCAGAAGCAGACGATCCACGCTTAGATCCCCGCCTACGGCTAAAAGTCCGTCCTCACGCGCAAGCCGCGGCAGCGGAAAATATATTTCGTTTTCTTCCAGACTGTAGACAGGCATCATTAAACCTCATTTTCCGGTGAAGCTGTTACGCTTCAACCTTAATTATCCTCGTGAGCTGCCTCGCATAAAGCGCTCGGTATAAAGGATTAATATATCACAGTACATTTCCTAGAGTTCAATTACAGTTCCCGTCTTACCTTCTATCCCGTCCTTTGCCTTTTCCAGCAGCGTAATGAGCGCTTTCCTGCCCGGCTTTGACTGAGCGAATTCACAGGCTGCTTCGACCTTCGGAAGCATCGAACCCGGAGCAAACTGTCCTTCGGCGGCGTACCGGCGCGCTTCCTCCACCGTCATATGATCGAGCCACTCTTCGTTTTCCTTACGGAAATTGATCGCAACCTTCTCGACGGCAGTAAGAATGATCAGGTAATCGGCATCCAAGTCCCTGGCCATTACGGCGCTGGCAAAATCCTTGTCGATCACGGCCGATGCGCCTTTCAGGTGATTTCCGATCTGGGTAACGGGAATACCACCGCCTCCACATGCGATAACTATCTCATTATTTTCTACCAGCTTTCGTATGGCTGAAAGCTCCACTATCTCCACGGGTCTGGGAGAAGCGACCACGCGCCGCCAGCCGCGTCCCGCGTCCTCCTTCATGATATAGCCGTTGCGTGCTGCGAACTCATCTGCCCGCTCTTTGTCCATAAAACGGCCTATCGGCTTCGACGGGTTTGCAAATGCCGGATCATTTGGATCGACTCTCACCTGCGTGACCATGGATACTACAGGCTTTTCAAACCCGCGGTTTAACATCTCCTCACGCATGGCGTTCTGCAGGTCGTAACCTATGTACGCCTGGCTCATGGCCACGCACACTGACAGAGGCGTATTGTCCTGAGTAGGTTCGATGCGGCTGTATTCAAGCATGGCCTGGTTGATCATTCCGACCTGGGGTCCGTTGCCGTGGGAGATGACCACGTCATGGCCTTCCTCGATCAGATCCACTATCGCCTTTGACGTGACCTTCACCGCCGCCATCTGCTCGGCGAGGGTATTTCCCAGGGCATTGCCGCCCAGAGCTATGACTATCCTGCCCATATAAGCCTCCCGATTACATTTCCACATCTATTCAGAAAACTCTGCTTCCTGTCGAAAACCGGCAGACTGCTTCCTGTAACAGACCAATTGAGAATAAAATGTCCCCTTCTCTCCCGGTGATATTGAACATCACGCAACCTGCATTCGTTCATTTATCTGTCTGAATACAAACTTCCTGAAGAAGCGATGCCGCTTGGCACCCCCAGGATCAAAGGATAAAAGTTACTTCTGTACATACTTAGCCGAGGTCAGCGTATACGCGATCATCAGCCCTATAGCCCAGAACACGATTCCGATCTCGATAATGATAAAACCTGCCGCATTCTGTCCCAGAAACAGAAACGGAAACCCCAAAAACTCAAAAATAACAGCTCCGATGATCCATATCCTTGCAACCGCCCGATTGTATTTTTTTACATCTCTTACCTTGGGCGGCTTGACTCCGGCAAAGAACCCTACCGGTTTTTCAGACCTAAGGTCAATAATTCCTATGACCAGCAATGCCACTGCGCACAGGCTCCAAATTATAAATGCCGGCATCATATAACCCCATCTCCTCCCTGATTATCAGTGATCATCCTGAATCCCTGCCTCCCATTGGAAACCGGCAAGCAGGTTCCTGTTATAATTCGCCAGAAAAAACTGGCAGGTATATCAAATAACAATCATCGCACCGCAAACATCCCCTCTTCTGCGGTGCCGGAGATCAAAAAATCCGTTATACTGTTTATGATACATCAAAAGATGATCAAAATATCATCCTGCGAGGGGTACCCTTCTCTTCCAGCATCTTCAGCGCTGCTGCCGGATCCTTTACCTTCGCCAGGA
>JAILRI010000025.1 GCA_024698555.1 Lachnospiraceae bacterium | reverse complement strand
GGAAAAGCCCATTTTGGACGCTATGTTGGCGTGGGAAAATACACGCAACGCCGCGCCGAAGTCCGCGCTGGGGAAAGCCCTCACCTATCTGAAGAACCAGTGGCCGTATCTGAACAACTATCTGCTCGACGGCAGAATTGAGCTGAGCAACAACCGGGCCGAACGCAGCATCAAGCCCTTTGTGATCTCCCGGAAGAACTTCCTGTTTGCGAACACGGCAAAGGGCGCGAAGAGCAGCGCCGTGCTTTTCAGCCTGATTGAGACGGCGAAAGAGAACGGTCTCGATCCGTACCGTTATCTGACTTGGGTATTTACCGAAGCGCCCCAGCTGTCTCAGTCTGATCCGGGCTGGGCGTCCAAGTTGTTGCCCTGGAACGCACCAGAGAACTGCCGCCCAGCCAAATGATTTCTTTCACTTAAGGGCTCGCTGTCTGCGGGCCCGTTTTTCTTGCCCGTTTGACGCTTACAGAAAAACTCCCTTTGCTTAGAATAGAAGTGCGGTCCGTCAACTGCACAACAAAAGCAAAGGGAGGTCATCCAGATGAATGACATATACCTCTCTATCATCATAGGGTTAGTACCATAAGTAGCCATAGTTCATGAAGCCAAACCGTTCGCCTAGCTTGAGATGGGGAGAGAGCATATCTTTCAGATATTCTTCTGAGATTATTCTATTTCCGTAATACAGGCCAGCATTCAACACCATAGCGCCGATTACAGCCATATCTTTCGCTGGCATACATAATCCCCAGCCCGCAGTAACGCAGCCCATAGGGTCGTAGTACCATCCATATTTCCTTGTATTCTTATTCATGAAAAAATCAAACTGATCTTCTTTGGAGCTGTCTCCATGCGCTATTCGCTGAGGAAGGCTCAACGGCACAAACAGAATATTGTTTGGCAGATGCTCCAAATAAACTTTTTCAACTTCCTTCATTGGTTCATCTGCGCGGGAAAGCACTTAATCAGTATTTCCCTAATCAAGATCCTGGGAAACAGTACTCCATTCAGAATACTCACGAACGCCTTTATCGTTAACCTTAAACGCCCTTACACGTCCGTATAGGGTTTTAACCGCGGATTTTCCCACATTAACAAACAGTTTATATTCCGATTCCATGGTTTCAATCCTTGCAGCCCCGCTGAAATCTTCGTTTATGGCCGCTTCATATTCATATCCGTCTATATCGCCTATATTCTGCCACTTACAGCCGATCATCATCATTCCTGCCTTGTTTGGTTCGGTATAATAGGTCCACAGATTGATTCCGATCCTGATACTGCCGATTCCCTGCGTAAACTTCGGTATCGCCTTTCCCGCACAGAAACCGACCTCATAATCTCTGGCATCGCCCAGTACGATTATCTCAGCTTCTTCGGGATTGCGTCCAAAGTCTCCGTTCAGACGGAAAGCCCCGTAACCGATCTTCTTTATCTGTTCCGGGATCACAAATTTCTTCATTTTGCAATTGTTAAAAGCACTTCCTCCTATTTCGGTCAGATTCGGCAGCGTTTCAAAGCCGCTGTATTCGTCTATGTCAAATGAAAAACAATTGCTGAAAGCCGCATCGCCTATCTTCTTTAAGCTTTCCGGCAGCACAACCGTTTCCAGCGATCCGCAGTTTGCGCATATTCCCTGCGGGATCTCCTCGATCCCTTCCTCAAATACGATCTTTTTTATTCCGGAATATGAAAGGGCATTTTCACCGAATTTCCTGACTGAAGCAGGAATCGTAAGACTTTCGAGCGAGTACTGGTCATAAAATGCATACTCACCGATATAGGTGACGGAATCCGGGATATTTATTGAAGTGATCCCGCCGGGATTATCTGCATTCCATTGACGGGGCACCGAGTAATAATTGAATGCGTCACATCCGATTCCTGTTACTGCAGAGTCAAGTTTTACATCGCCGCCCTCACCGAAATACCTGAGGATCAGCCCGTCATTCGTGATCATGCAGCCGTTGTCAAGCAGCTTCACATGTTGTCCAAATCCCGTATCGAACCATTTTGTGGGATCCTGTTTATACTCTTCAATATACGGATTAAAACAATATCTGGTAAGCAATTCCATGTCTGTACCGGTCAATTCCGTTCCGTCGGCGATCACCTGAAGCGCCTGCGGGTCGGTGATAAGTGTTTCGCCTTCATACATCTTCCCGGTCGTTATACTGCACCTGCCCTTCGGCAGATACAGCTTTTTAAGTTTCGCACAGCAATACTGGCCTTCCTCATCCGCCATGTACCAGGAATAATGGAAAGCATTGACATATACCTTCTCCACTCCTTCAGGCACCCTGAACGCGGTCCTCTCCGACGGTATCCTCACAAGAGCCTTGCCATCCTTGCTGTAGATCGCCCCTCCGATACTTGTATACAACGGATCATCCGTACTGACCACAAGGTACTTGGACGACAGTGCCTCCACATTTTTTATATTCAGCGGCGTCGTAAATGTTATTTTCTTTGGTGCCGCGAACCCGCTGAATCCGGAATCCGATACGATTCTGAATTCCCATTCATCCGGTTCGTTTTCCTCGTAAAAGAACTCAAAATCACCCGGCATCGTGATCCATTTCAATCTCTTGCAGCCAAAGAAAGCACATTGCCCGATCCTGCGTACCGAAGAAGGTATCACAAGTTTTTTAATATTTGTATTTACAAAGCTTTTAACTCCTATGCGGATCAGGCCGTCGGGAAGCGATAGCTTCTTCAGTTTCGAACAGCCTGAAAATGCATAATCGCATATCGATGTCACGCCCTCTTCGACTACTGCCTTTTTGATCTTCAGGTTGTCCTCAAACCGCATATCTGCAGGCATATCACCCTTTCCGGAAATGGTGATGACTCCGGACTTTTCATCGAAACTGTATGTTACACCGGTTTTTGCCGCGGAAGGATCTGTTATTGCCATCGCCGCTGTTGTTTTTCCGGGTGTATCGGCAAACCCTGTATCAGCACCTGCCTTAATGTCGGGATATCCTACGGATAATCCCCATGCTGCCATACACAGCATAAATACACATATGAACATGACAACTTTCCTCAACATCTCAAATGCCTCCTTTGAATTGTGAACATCCTGTCGTCATGTTATTTTTATAAAACCGTTGTGGTAAAATATTAACAGAACTATGTCAAATTACGTTCTGTTTTGACGAAGAGGTAACTTTTGGTGACTTGTTTTTCTGTGTATACCAATATATAATCCAAAACGGTAATGATCAATACCCGTATTATAGAAAACGGAAAAGGTTTAGAAAGGACAACAGTAATACAACCGATCCTAATGGACTAATCATTTTTGCCGATGATCACAATCTCAAATATCGTTTCAATGACCCAGAGTGGTTAGAAGAGATATCACAAAATATACAACCAGCTTCTTTGCTCTGAATTAGATTGCAGCCTCCAGTGTGCCCCGTTGCGTGTTCGCCCTTGTGCCAAGGAAAACATGGGCTCAGGTCCCTGTTGTCAATGGCCGCCAAAGGCGGGCGAAGCGAACCCTTGACAATAGGGGAGCCCATGTTAGGCTTGTTTGCCGACGGCACAGCGAGGGGCACACTCATCCAATCTACAGGGTCAATAGAGTCAATAGGGTCAGCTCACTGCATAATAACTCAAAAAAATACCCCTAAGGTTTTCCCTTAGGGGTAAAATTTTCTTTTCCAAATAGAGATGTACTATTTGTTGTTGATAGCTGCCTGTGAGGTCTGCATCGCATGGCGGAGCGATCAGAACTGTAATATTCACCCATATATTACAGTGTGTATGAGGCATATAGGCAGTCGAGCCTTCAATTTCCGACATTAATAGCTTTTTAATGTGTTTTGGTTTCATACAAGT
>JAILRI010000024.1 GCA_024698555.1 Lachnospiraceae bacterium | reverse complement strand
CCCAGTTCTTATCAACCGCTGCGATCGCACGCATACTTTTCCCTCCATGATACTAAAATGCGTAACTATTCTGCCCTCTCACCTCACATCGAGAGCAGCTTGCTGCTCCCGATGCAAGTTCCGGATAGTTGCTGTTAAGCGAAATACTCCGCTGCCGCTTTAAACATTCCGATATCGTAATTACCGGGAACATTCTTGTACAGTCCCGCTCCTACTCTCTCCGAATGCCCCATCTTGCCGAATACCCTGCCGTCGGGAGAAGTGATGCCTTCTATCGCAAACATGGAATCATTGGGGTTGAACCTTACATCGGTGGTTGCATGCCCTGCCATGTCCACATACTGCGTAGCGATCTGTCCGTTTGCGGCCAGAGTCCTGATCAGCGCCTCGGGCGCTATGAACCTGCCCTCGCCGTGAGATATCGGAACATTGTAGATATCTCCGGGATTGGTATGCGCCAGCCAGGGAGATTTATTGGACACCACGCGTGTACGCACTATCCGGGACTGATGACGTCCTATGGTATTGAATGTAAGTGTGGGCGAATTCTCATCTGTGTCGGTGATACGGCCGTAAGGCACCAGTCCCAGCTTGATCAATGCCTGGAATCCGTTGCATATACCGCACATCAGACCGTCTCTTTCTTCCAGCAGCTTTGTAACGCCGTCCTTTACCGCCTCATTTCTGAAAAACGCGGTAATGAATTTGCCGCTGCCGTCAGGCTCGTCTCCGCCCGAAAAACCGCCGGGGATAAATATCATCTGGGAATCTTTGAGAAGCTTTACAAACTCCTCTACGCTCTCAGTGATCGCTGCTCCGTTCAGGTTCCTGATAACCAGTATCTGTGGTTCGCAGTCCGCGTCCGCAACGGCCTTCGCGCTGTCATATTCACAGTTTGTTCCGGGGAACGCGGGGATGAGTACCTTAGGTCTTGCTATCCCCTTATGCCCGTTGCTTCTCGTTACCGAGCCAATATAGTTAAAGTCCTCCATAGGCTGCTGCCTTGCGGAAATATTGCAGTTATATACATTTTCAAGCTTGCCCTCATAGATGCTCATGATCTCACCGAGGGATACAGCCTCATTACCGAGTGTGATCCTGCCGGAAGGAACAGTCTTTCCGATGCACTCGATATTCACGCCCTCTCTCACGCCTGCTTTATCCGGATCGCAGGCAAGTTCAACAATAAATGAAGCATAGTCGTAGGCAAACAGCTTACGCATATCGCACTGAGGGTCAAATTCAAATCCGATGCCGTTACCCAGGCACATCTTCAGAACTGCTTCCGCTATTCCGCCTATACCGGGTGTATAGATCGCAAGCGCTTTACCGCTCCTTGCAAGCTCTGTTACCGTTTCGATGGTTTCCTTAAGGGAATGTGTTTCGGGAAGCCCGTTTTCCGAGTAATCCGGCGCGATCCTGACCACAGGGTGTCCCGCTGCCTTGAACTCATTGGTGATAATGTCCTGCAGCTTCTGAGTCGTAACTGCAAAGGAAACCAGCGTGGGCGGAACATCGATCCCTTCAAAGGAGCCGCTCATGGAATCCTTTCCGCCTATAGCCCCGATCCCGAGCTCCATCTGTGCCTCAAAAGCGCCGAGCAGCGCTGCCAAAGGTTTGCCCCAGCGCTTTGGATCGTTGCGAAGCTTCTCAAAATATTCCTGAAAGGTCAGATAAACATCCTTTAAGTCGGCACCGGACGCTATCAGCTTGCATACAGACTCTACCACTGCCAGATAAGCACCGTGATATCTGCTGAGGGTGGTCACAAAAGGATTATATCCCCAGCTCATCAGTGAACAGTCATCGGTATGACCCTGTTCAACACTGATCTTCTGGATCATGGTCTGTGAAGGAGTCAGCTGGAATCTGCCGCCGAAAGGCATGATAACGGTTCCGGCTCCGATGGTCGAATCAAATCTCTCGGACAGGCCTCTCTTGGAGCAGATATTTAAGTCGCCTGCAAGAGCGCTGTATTTTTCGGCAAAGCTCTCGTGATTTCTGGCGTTGATGTTTTCGTCCGTGATCTTCTTACCCGCGGTATAAGACTGCTGCATATCTGCAGCCACCACAGCTTTGGTGTGCTTTTCGGCACCGTTTGAATTGAGGAAATCTCTGGAAATATCAACTATCGCGTCACCGTTCCAGTTCATGACGAGACGGTTGGTATCGGTAACTTCCGCTACCGGAACAGCCTGCAGATTCTCTTCTCCCGCCAGCTTTAAGAAATTATCGACATCCTCCTTCGCCACTACCACAGCCATACGTTCCTGTGATTCGCTGATCGCGAGTTCAGTGCCGTCCAGCCCCTCGTATTTTTTCGGGACCGCGTTAAGATTTATCTTCAGTCCGTCAGCAAGCTCTCCTATCGCGACAGAGACACCGCCAGCGCCGAAATCGTTGCATCTTTTGATGAGCGTGGTTGCTGCCGGATTTCTGAACAGTCTCTGCAGTTTGCGTTCTTCGGGCGCGTTGCCCTTCTGCACCTCTGCTCCGCATCTTTCCACCGAGTGGGAATCATGTGCCTTGGATGAGCCTGTAGCACCGCCTATTCCGTCACGTCCCGTACTGCCTCCCAACAGTATGACCACGTCGCCTGCCGAGGGAACCTCCCGGCGGACATTGGCAGCGGGCGCGGCTCCTATCACAGCTCCAATCTCCATACGCTTGGCGGCATAGCCCGGATGATATATCTCATCCACGATACCAGTAGCCAGGCCTATCTGATTGCCATAGGACGAATATCCCGCGGCAGCCGTGGTCACCAGTTTTCTCTGCGGAAGCTTGCCCGGAATGGTTTCAGAGATGGGTTTTAACGGATCGGCAGCACCGGTCACGCGCATCGCGCCGTATACATATGCCCTGCCGGAAAGCGGATCGCGGATAGCGCCACCTATACATGTAGCAGCGCCGCCGAAGGGCTCTATCTCGGTAGGATGGTTATGAGTCTCATTTTTGAACAGAAGCAGCCAGGGCTCCTTTTTTCGGTCTATCTCCACATTGATCTTTACCGTGCAGGCATTGATCTCATCCGACTCATCAAGCTTAGGCAAAAGTCCCTGTTTCTTAAGGCTCTTAACCGCGATAGTCGCAACATCCATAAGGCATACGGGCTTTTTGTCACCTACCTGTTCCCTGGTATCCAGATAATGCCTGTAGGCTTTTTCTATCTCAGCGTCCTCGAAGCTCACATCATCTATGATGGTTCCGAAGGTCGTATGCCTGCAGTGGTCGGACCAGTAGGTATCTATCATCCGGATCTCCGTGATAGTGGGAACCCTGCCCTCTTTTTTGAAATAATCACGGCAGAACTTCAGGTCATCCATATCCATGGCCAGCCCCATGTCACCAAGGAGCCCGGCAAGTTCTTCTTCATCCATGTCAAGGAATCCGTCTATACGTTTTACCCGGTCTGGAACATCGTACTTTACTTCCAGCGACTCGGGCTTCTCCAGAGAGGCTTCTCTGGCTTCCACGGGGTTGATCACATATTCCCTGATCTTATCCACGTCACTCCCGCTTAAGGCGCCGAGCAGCACATATACACGCGCAGAGCGGACGATGGGACGGTCTTTCTGTGAAATGATCTGAATGCACTGAGCCGCGGAGTCTGCCCTCTGATCGAACTGACCGGGAAGATACTCTACCGCGAAAACGGTCCTGTCCGCCTTTTCCCGACTGCCGGATTCCGGGTCGCCCACGGCAGAGCCCGTGTTCTTTGCCAGAGCCTCATCCAGATCAGAGCTTACTATATCGAGCTGAGGTTCGGAAAAAACAGTTTTCTTGGAATATTCAAAGGTTTCCTCATCTATTTTTTCCACATCATACCTGTTAAAGAGCCTCACATCCGAAAGGCCCTCTATTCCCAGCAGCAATCTGGCGTCCGACAGCAGTGTTCTGGCTTCTATCGCCAGTTCTCTCTTTTTTTCCACAAAGATCCGATATACCATGACTTAAAACCTCTATCTATATATTTTTTTCAACTATTCAGCCCCCTGCCAGCCGGACATATTTGAAGCGAAAACTTGCTGTCGATCTTCAAATATGCTTATCTGGTGAGGTTCCCGAACGGTTATAGTCAGTTCTTGCGGGGCTCAAGTACATCGATCGCGAAATAACTGGATTAATGCGCCGAATGCTTGCCCGAGAGTACATGTCTGAAAACGCAGACGTAGCGGGCTACGGCGAGGCTTTCAGGCGTGTGCTATCGCTAAAGCCGTCAAGCATTCGGCCCA
>JAILRI010000048.1 GCA_024698555.1 Lachnospiraceae bacterium | reverse complement strand
CTTGCAGGTTCTTAGGGCAGAGCCCTAAGCCGCCGGAGGCACAATCGGTATAGAAAAACATAAAACAAAAGCACCGATCATTCGGTGCTAATGTTTAAAATATTTTGAGACATTTTCAAAAATGGTTGACACCTGATTTTTTTATTTTTTCGGTTCTATACATGAAAAACGGTCCTGTTGGATGCCAGGACCGTTTTTTTCCGTATCAAAAGAGATCAGATTCTCAAACCGACTACTTTCCAAAAGCAGTTTTTACAGTTCCTTAAGAAATGCCTCATAGCCCTTCTCGGTCTCGTAGATATCGATCTTGCTCGAAATCTCCCAGGGCGCATGCATATTGTGAAGCGCAACGCCGCTGTCTATAACTTCCATGTTATACTTGGCCATTATATAGGCGATGGTTCCTCCGCCGCCCTGATCGACCTTACCAAGCTCCGAGAACTGATAGCTGACTTTATGCTTATCAAGAGCCGCACGAAGTTTTGCGATAAATTCAGGATTGGCATCATTGGAGCCGGACTTGCCGCGTGAACCGGTAAACTTGTTGAAGCCCATGCCCTTGCCCATATAAGCGCAGTTTTTCTTTTCCATGACTGAAGGGTAATTGGGATCGTAAGCAGCACTCACGTCGGAAGAAAGCATGTGGGAATTGGCCAATGCGCGGCGTACCTTTAATTCACTGTAGTCCCCCATCTTTTCCATCAGTTCGGCTACCATATTCTCGAAGAATACAGAATGCATGCCTGTTGCGCCTACACTACCGATCTCCTCTTTGTCCACCAGAATGCACACACCGGTCCTGTCTATCGATGAAGTATTGAACAATGCCTTTGCTGAGGTAAACGCACAGATCCTGTCATCCTGGCCATATCCCATGACCATGCTGCGATCGAGGCCGTAATCTCTGGCCGGTCCCGCGGGAACGATCTCTAACTCAGCCGACAGAAAGTCATCCTCTTCAAAGCCGTACTTGTCTTTCAAAAGCTTAAGGATATTGGCCTTGACAGCCTCCTTCTCCTCACCCTTGACCGGACGGGAGCCGACGGTGATATTTAAGTCCTCACCTTCCACAACCTTCGAAGCATCCTTTTTCAGCTGATCCTGAGCAAGATGGATGAGGAGATCCGAAATACCCACTACCGGATCGGAAGGATCCTCGCCGATCACCACCTTGATATTGGTTCCATCCTTCCTGCATACTACACCGTGAATAGCCATGGGAAGCGTAACCCACTGATACTTCTTGATCCCGCCGTAATAATGGGTTTCCAGCATCGCGAATTCAGTATCCTCATAAAGCGGATTCTGCTTGATATCAAGCCTGGGTGAGTCAATATGCGCTCCAAGGATCTTCATGCCCTTTTCAAGGGGTTCCTTACCTACTACAAACAGCGCTACCGCTTTTCCCTTGTTGACACTGTACACCTTATCTCCCGCTTTCACCTTCTTAAGCTTCGCAAGATCGCGGTATCCGGCTGCCTCTGCCTGACGCACGATCTCTTCCGCGCACTCCCTCTCGGTTTTGCAGTCGGAAATAAACTTTTTGTACTCATCCGCAAGGATTTCGACGTCTTTCAGTTCTTTCGCGCCGTACTTAAGCCAGGCGTTCCTGTTTTTTTCGTCCTTCTTCTCCTTCTTGTCAGATGTCTTCTTTTCCGCAGTTTTTGCGGGTTTTGTTCCTCTGGGTGCCATGTTTTTTTCCTCCGTTTATATAAAACTATTGTAACTATTCAGAACCCCCTGCCAGATATACATATTTGAAGCGAAAGCTTGCTTTCGTGCTTCAAATTTGTATATCTGGCAAAGGGCCGGTGACGTTAGTTACCGCCCCCTCATATGAGCAAAAAAATGACTTCTTTGCATGACGTGATAGTCATTTTTTTGCGAATGCGAGGTGGGGGTTCTGAATAGTTATAAAACTATTTTTTTAACTATTCAGCCTCCAGAATGGCTACCAGCTCGTCGAGAGTGGCCATAACATCGTTGTAATTGTATCCTAGCATATGCCCTTCGGCTTCATGGATAAGCTCCATTATACGATGGTCTTCGTAGGCAAATTGAGCCAGTGTAAAAAACATCTCTTCTACTTCATTTATCTGATAATTGGTCAGATAAACCCTCAGTTCACCTATCAGATACAGCAGATCTTCCTTCCCGATAGCCCCGCTTCCCGGTCCATCGTCAGCGCTTTTAAGGACACTGCGTACCGAAGCAAGCATCCTTTCAAACTCCTCCGCAAAAGCAGCGCTGTCCTGTGAAAATTCAGGACCGGTCCCATATTTGGCGGCATTTTCAAGCACTCTGGCCTTCTCTGTAAGTTCATCCGCGCCTATCAGCATGGTAACTTCAAGTATGCTCTTGATAGTCACAACATAATTTTTATAATCCTTATGTTCAAGATATGTCATGAGCATGCTGCCTCTGGTGTCTCCCACCCTGCACATGGACATGACAGCTTCTCTGTATTCCTCCTCACTAGCGCCAAAACGCGCCATAGCGTCTTTTGAATTAAGTCCCAGACCCTCCAGTGCCTTTATTCCGCGCGCTTCAAAAGTGTGCTCTGCCATAAAACTGATCTTTTCAACCGGCAAGAAACTGCGGAGCAGGTTTTCAAGCGTCTGTCCGGTAAACGGAATCTGTATGCTTCCGCTTGCAAGCTCCTGTTCGGCAGGATCCGAAGCACCCGAAGCCGGCTCGATCTCTATAACGGGAAGCTTGTCAAAACTTTTCCTGATATCCTTTATCAGAGTACTTTGACCGTCAGTACGAACAGCTCCGCTCGCAAAGACAAAATCATAACTGATCCTTTTTATCAGCTCCATAGCTTCCCCGGGATCATCTGTGATGTCTGTATCTATTGCGTATCTGGACAGCGCATTCATGGTGTTCCTTGATACTTCAGGCTTTTCTCCCACAACCAGCGCCCGTACACCGCGTGCCAGAAACTGTTTGTCCGTTCTTTCCGAAGGATCGGACATGCGTATACGATCTCCAAAAGAAGCCTTGCCAACGGGCTTCTGTGCTATCAGTAAGGTAAAAGTACACCCTTCGCCCCTTTTAGCCCGGGCTGTCAGCTTCCCGCCCATCTTTGACGCCACGGTTTTGATGATAAACGTCCTTGCGGCAGCATCATCAAAGCACTCTGCCGTAATTTTTCCTGTCAGCGCCGAAGCCACTTCATCATCGAGAACGCCGTTTCCACCGTCACTTATATCAAAACGCAGAAAAACCTCTCCCATGACTCCCGGCATAGCTGTAGCCTTAAAGCCGACGGATCCGGATTCCGTTACGTCTATGGCGTTTTTCAGCAGCCTCTTGAGCATTCTCTCCAAACGAGGCGCGTCTCCGAACAGACGGCACGGCAGATCATTACTTATGTCAATATTGCCTTCTATACCCTTTTTGACTGTCTGGCTGTCTATCAGCTGCCTGATCTGAAGCATAACATCCTCAAGACTGTATTCCTCATCGGCTATCTCCAGCTCATCTCTGCTGATACGTACCAGCTCGATCACTTCTTCGGTCAGGGACAGCAGCTTGTCTGTAGCTTTTCTGATGCTTACGGCGTCCTCATGAAGGGCCGGATCATTGCTTTCGCGTGAAATACGCTCCACACTGCCTATGATCGTAGTAATAGGTATGCGCATTTCCTTTTCCAGCTGGAAAAAGTAGTCCGAGACCAGGTTTGAGGGTTTATTCATGGCATTCTCCCAGTACTAGACAAGAAAAACCTGCTCTGGTAAAAGAGCAGGTTAATTATACCGCAAACCTGCGGTGGCAAAATCAACCAATAACCTTCTTGATCGCTTCAATAACACGATCTGCCTGGAAAGGCTTAACAATGAAATCCTTGGCTCCTGACTGAATGGATTCGATAACCATGGCCTGCTGACCCATAGCTGAGCACATGATCGCAACAGCACCGGGATCTGACTCCTTGATCTTCTTTAATGCCTGTATGCCATCCATCTCAGGCATGGTAATATCAAGCATTACCAGATCGGGCTTAGTCTCGGCATACTTGGCAACAGCTACGGCACCGTTCTCTGCCTCACCGGCTACCTCATATCCGTTCTTGGTAAGAATATCCTTGATCATCATACGCATGAAAGCAGCATCATCACATACAAGTACTCTTTTAGCCATATTCCGTATCTCCTATTCAAGGTAAAAAATCAATATCTTCATATACTATAGCCTACAAATACTGTTTTGTCAAGTTTTAATTATTTTTTTACTATCTGTGTAGACTCGCGGCAGTTTTCTCGGCAGTTTCTCTGCCAACAAGCTTCTCGGCTACTTTCAGACCGAACTCGACCGCTGTTCCCATCGAACGTCCGGTTATAACATTGCCAGTAACGATCGCGGGCGCGTCCACGTATATCGCGTCGGCCATTTCCTTTTCAAATCCGGGAAAACAGGTGGCTTCCAACCCATCGAGAATGCCGCAGGCTGCAAGCACTGTAGGCGCTGCGCAAATAGCGCACACATACTTTCCCGCGTCGTAGTAGGCTTTGACCATTTCCGCGACAGCTTTCGAAGCCTTCAGATTCGCGGTTCCCTGCTTTCCGCCGGGCAGGATCACCGCATCGGCATCCCCGAACCTGGCGGGATCATAGGTTACAGGATCGGTAAAGCATTCGCTGCTGATCACCCTGATCCCATGGGAACCGCACACTTCCCTTTTCATAGGATCTATTCCGGTCAGCACGGTTTCCACTCCGCTGCGGATAAGAACATCTGCGGCAGCCAGTGCCTCAACCTCCTCAAATCCCTCCGCAAGCAAAATATATGCTTTTGCCATGGCAGTTTCTCCTTTATTTCGTTACGCTGGTCAGATGCCAGATCTCCTTCGCATACTCCTCGATGGTTCTGTCTGATGAGAACTTGCCGACCTTGGCCACATTCATCATAGCCATGCGGGCCCACTTATGCTCATCCTTGTAAAGCTCGCTGATCCTTGTCTGCGCATCGGCGTATGACCGGAAATCCTTCAGGATAAAGAACTGATCTGCCCTGTCATAACCGCTGCTCTCAAGGAGCGAATTGTACAGTTCCCTGAAAAGCTCCGTATTCTGAGGTGAATAATAACCGTTGATCATCTGGGTCATAACGTGGCGGATCTCGGTATCGGTATTATAGATTTCCTTGGGATTATAACCGCCGTTATTTTCAAAATTGATGACCTCATCCGCGGAAAGACCGAAGATGACCATATTCTCCTTACCGACTTCCTCAGCTATCTCGACATTCGCTCCGTCCATGGTTCCGATAGTGATAGCGCCGTTAAGCATGAACTTCATGTTACCGGTACCGGATGCCTCCTTGCTGGCGGTAGATATCTGCTCGGATACGTCTGCCGCGGCAAATATAATCTCTGCATTGGATACACGGTAATTCTCGATAAATACCACTTTCAGCTTACCCTTGATCTGTGCATCATGATTGACTACATCACCCACGCTGTTTATAAGCTTGATGATCGCCTTGGCACGGCGATAGCCCGCCGATGCCTTTGCTCCAAAGATAAAGGTACGGGGCACGAATTCCATCTCGGGATTCGCCTTCAGCATATTGTACAGATACATAACATGCATGATATTTAGGAGCTGTCTCTTATACTCGTGCAAACGCTTTACCTGTACGTCGAAAATGGAGTGGGGATCTACCTCGATCCCGTTATGTTCTTTGATGTATTCAGCAAGACGGATCTTGTTCTGATACTTGATATTCATGAATTCATGCTGATATTTCTCATCATCCACGAACATTGACAGCTTGTCCATCTGCTTTAAGTCCGTGATCCAGCCGTCGCCGAACTTATCAGTGATCCACGAAGCAAGCAGCGGGTTGCCGTGAAGCAGGAAACGACGCTGTGTGATACCATTGGTCTTGTTATTGAATTTATCCGGGAAGTACTGGGCAAATTCCTTCAGACTCTGATTCTTCAGGATCTCGGTATGAAGCCTTGCCACACCGTTGACCGAGAAACCGCCCACGATAGCCAGATTGGCCATGCGAACCTGCCCGTCGTAAACGATAGCCATCTTTTCGATCATCTTGTAATCGCCGGGGTAGGTCAGCTGTATCTCATGAATGAATCTTCGGTTGATCTCCTCAACGATCTGGTAAATTCTCGGAAGAAGTCTTGAGAAAAGTTCCAGCGGCCACTTTTCAAGCGCTTCCGCCATGATGGTATGGTTAGTATACGCAACAGTCTTGGTGGTCACATCCCATGCTTCATCCCAGGACAGATAATAGTCATCCATAAGAACTCTCATCAATTCGGCTACGGTAACAGCCGGGTGAGTATCGTTCATCTGGAAGCATACCTTCTCATAAAGCCTGTGTATATCGTTGTGCTTGTCCATATACTGGGCAAGAGCAAGCTGAACGCTTGCCGATACGAAGAAATACTGCTGCTTAAGCCTTAATTCCTTGCCGGCGTAGTGGTTATCGTTGGGGTAGAGGACTTCGCAAATGGTCTTGGCCAGGTTCTCCTGCTCAACAGCCTTGTGATAATCTCCCTTGTCAAATGAATCCAGCTGGAAATCATTGATGGCTTCAGCATCCCAGATACGCAGAGTATCTACAAAGTGATTGTTATAGCCTACGATCGGAAGATCGTAAGGAACCGCCAGAACAGACTGATAGCCTTCCTGAACGAACACCTCGCGGCCTTCGTTGTTTTTGATCATGCGTACATATCCGCCGAATTTGACAGTCTTGGCATTGTCCTGATCGCGCATTTCGAAAGGATTGCCGTATTTGAGCCAGTTATCGGGTTCCTCAACCTGGAAGCCGTTCTCTATCTTCTGCTTGAACATACCGTACTTATAACGGATGCCGCAGCCAACTGCCGGATATCCGAGCGTTGCGAGGGAATCAAGGAAACATGCGGCAAGACGTCCCAGACCACCGTTTCCCAAAGCTGCGTCAGGCTCCTGATCCTCTATGGTATCAAGATCAAGTCCGAATTCGTCCAGCACCTCGGCTACAGCCTTTTCAGCCTTCATGTTGATAAGGATGTTGCCCAGAGCACGCCCTGTAAGGAATTCCATGGACATATAGTAAACCGTTTTGGCATCGTTCTTTTCTATCAGCTTGTGGGAAGCCACCCAGTCATCAACTATAAACTCCTTGATGGCAAAGCAGACACTCTGGAACATCTGCTGCTTGGTAGCATCCTCAGGATCCTTGCGGTACAGCGTCATCAGGTAGTTTTTGATACTAGCGCGCAGTTCGTCTTTTTCGATCTTCATGGTTTAAAATCTCCTTATCGTCTTATTCCCCAATATAACTTTACAGTTTTTCAACTCCAAGAGTAACATCCTCGCCGTTTAAGTTCCAGTCCTTCGTAACACCGCTCAAGCTCCCGCAGATGATATCCTCGGCCAGCACGATACGTTTGATGGTATCGGCGTTCTTAAGCGCTATATCGGCTATCTTCTGATTGCCGTTCACATACAGCTTAATATGATCCATGACCTCAAAGTCCGCATCCTTACGCATGTTCTGAACCTTGCTGATCACCTCGCGTACATAGCCTTCCTCGATAAGCTCCGGCGTCAGGTTGGTATCTATGACTACGGTAATGCCGTGATCTGAGCCTGTCACAAAGCCCTCCTGCTTCTCGGCAGCGATCTCCAGGTCTTCTTTGGCGATCTTCTCCTCGCTGCCGTCCAGCACTATGGTCACATATCCGGTGGAATTTACCTCATCCATGGCTTTTGCTCCGTCCAGTTCCGCGAGCAGCTGCTTGACGGTATTTATGCTGCCTCCAAAGCGCTTGCCCAGATTCCTGAACACAGGCTTAAAAGTATATTTCGCGAATGAAGATACGTCATCCTTGAACTCCAGAGCCTTGATATTCAGCTCATCTTCTATGATCTCCTGATAGAACTCAGAAACCTGATTGTCGCATTTGACAAACATGCGCGAGAGAGGCTGGCGCTGCTTAACGTTCGCCTCATTACGGCAGGCGCGTCCTATAACAACGATATCAAGGACTGTTTCCATATCCTTTTCCAGCTGCGCGTCTATCATGGAATCGTCGCATACCGGATAGTCGCACAGATGGACGCTCTCGGGAGCCGAAGCATCTACGCTGCATACCAGATTGCGGTAGATATCCTCGGTCATAAACGGTATCATGGGAGCTGCTGCCTTGGCTATGGTCACCAGCGCCGTATACAGCGTCATATAGGCATTGATCTTGTCCTGTTCCATGCCCTTGGCCCAGAAACGCTCACGGCAGCGGCGCACATACCAGTTGCTCATTTCATCCACAAAGCTCAGAAGGCTCTTGGCCGCCTCCGGAATCTGATAGCTTCCCAGGAACCTGTCAGTATCGCGCACCGTGGTATTAAGCCTCGAAAGGAGCCATTTATCCATGACCGGAAGCTTGTCATATTCCAGAGTATATTTCATCGGGTCAAACCCGTCGATGTTGGCATACAGCACGAAGAACGCGTATGTATTCCAAAGCGTGCCCATGAACTTGCGCTGTCCTTCGACAACCGCCTTGTCATGGAAACGGTTGGGCAGCCAGGGCGCCGAATTAATGTAAAAATACCAGCGGATGGCATCAGCGCCAAACTTTTCGAGAGCTTCAAACGGATCTACGGCATTGCCCTTGGATTTACTCATCTTGTTGCCGTTTTCATCGAGGATCAGTCCCAGAACAACGACATTCTTATACGGAGCCTTATTGAACAGAAGCGTAGATTCCGCCATCAGCGAATGGAACCAGCCTCTGGTCTGGTCTACCGCTTCGGAAATGAAGTCCGCGGGGAACTGCTGCTCGAACAGTTCCTTATTCTCGAAAGGATAATGATGTTGTGCGAAGGGCATCGCGCCCGAATCGAACCAGCAGTCGATAACCTCGGGTACCCTGTGCATCTCTTTTCCGCAATCGGGGCACTTGAAAGTAATACCGTCAATATAAGGTCTGTGAAGCTCAACCTTGGCCGCATGGGGATTACCGCTGCGCCCGGCAAGCTCTGCACGGCTTCCGATGCATTCCTGATGTCCGCATTCGCATTCCCAGATGTTCAGA
>JAILRI010000227.1 GCA_024698555.1 Lachnospiraceae bacterium | reverse complement strand
GCAAATGGTCACGGAACCGGTAGAGCCGTCCTTCAGGCGAACCACACCACCGCGTTCATAGAAGGCGGCAATCACGGATTCGAGGTAGGCCGGGAAGGCTTATATGCTCGTTTAAGTCCGCGTTTTCTATGTCAAAGACCTTCCTTACCAGCGAAAATCCGTTGGAATGTATACCGCTCGAAGCAAGGGCGATCACTATATCGCCTTTGACCATCCTGGTATTATCTATAATGTCCTTTTTGTCAACAATCCCTACTGAAAAACCTGCCAGATCGTAATCATCCGGCTGCATGGTTCCGGGATGCTCGGCAGTCTCGCCGCCGATCAGCGCGCAGCCTGCCTGTACGCAGCCTTCCGCCACGCCCTCCACGAGAGATGCCACCTTTACGGGATCATTTTTACCTATGGCGATATAATCGAGGAAGAATATGGGCTTCGCGCCGCAGCAGATGATATCGTTCACGCACATGGCCACACAATCGATACCCACAGTATTATGTATACCTGCAAGCTGCGCGATCCTCTGCTTTGTGCCCACGCCGTCGGTGCCCGAAACCAGCACCGGTTCGCTCATACCGCTGATATCAGGTGAAAATAAGCCTCCGAATCCGCCGATTCCCGATACCACACCCGGTATCACGGTGCGTTCCACATGCTTCTTCATGAGCCTTACGCCCTCGTAACCTGCTTCAATGTTGACACCTGCCGCCGCATAGCTGGCTGAATGCGAATTTTCCATGATAGCTCTCCTTATCCTGTCGTTTTGATCATTCCTTACCGTTCCAGCAGTATGTACAGATCTTCTTTCTGTCGATCCCTATCGCCTCAAGCAGTCCGTCCAGAGTCTGGTACTCTAAAGAGTCAAACCCGAGACTTTCACATATCCTTTTCAACATACATTTACCGCGCTCCTTGGAGGTATCCGTGTACTCGTCCAGATGCTTTTCGCCCTCTTCGCCTTCCAGATCGCGTATGATGCGACGCGACAAAAGCTCCAATTCGGAAGTGCCGCGGGAAAAATTCAGGTATTTGCAGGCGTACATGATAGGAGGGCAGGCCGACCTCATGTGTACTTCCTTTGCGCCTGATTCATAGAGAAATTCAACAGTCTCCCTCAGCTGCGTCCCGCGTACGATGGAATCATCCACAAACAGCAGTTTCTTGTCCTCGATCAGCTCCGGAACCGGGATCTGTTTCATCTTGGCCACTTTGTTACGCACATCCTGGCTCGAAGGCATGAACGAACGAGGCCAGGTCGGCGTGTATTTTACAAAGGGTCTGGCAAAATTCTTCCTGCTCTCGTGGGCGTAACCTATGGCGTGGGGGATGCCTGAATCGGGCACGCCTGCCACAAAGTCCACATCCGGAAGCGTTCCCCGTTCCCTCTCGTTTCTGGCCATGATCTTGCCGTTCTGATATCGCATGACCTCAACATTTACGCCCTCATAGTTTGAATTCGGATAACCGTAATATGTCCAGAGGAACGCGCATATCTTCATCTCGTTGCCCGCGGGTGAAACGGTCTCACAGCCCTCCGGCGTGATCTTTACTATCTCCGCGGGTCCAAGCTCATACGTGTTGTGATATCCCAGCTTCTGATAGGCAAAGGATTCAAATGACACACAATATCCGTTTTTGTCCTTTCCGATCAATACAGGGAGCCTGCCCATGCGGTCTCTTGCGGCATATATAGCCCCATCCTGTGTCAAAATGAGGATCGACATGGAACCGTCTATCAGCTCCTGCGCCCTCAATATCCCGCTCTTAAAATCCTGTTCCTCACTGATAAGCGCAGCTACAAGCTCGGAAGAATTGACCTTTCCCGAGCTCATGGCCATAAACTGGCTGCTGTGGTCATCGCAGTACTGACGGGTCAGCTCCTCGGCATTGTTGATAATGCCGACGGTCGTGATCGCATATACTCCCAGATGGGATCTCACCAGGAGAGGCTGGGGATCAGTATCGCTGATGCATCCTATACCGCTGGTTCCTTTAAACTCATGCAGATCATTTTCAAACTTGGTCCTGAAGGGTGAATTCTCTATAGAATGTATCTCCCGTTTGAAGCCTTCCTCCCTGCTCCAATAGGTCAGGCCTGCAGCCTTTGTTCCGAGGTGGCTGTGATAATCCACTCCGAAAAACACATCCAAAACCACATCTCTTTTTGAGATCGCGCCAAAGAATCCGCCCATTTTATTTATCCTCCAAACTAAGCCTTATCCGCTATCGGACAGGCTCACTCCCGCCCTATCCGACCGGCCTTTCTGAAATGATGTACTTATACATCTATCGCGTGCATCATACACATCTCATGCGTAAAAGTGCCAAATCAAGGCACTCTGCTAAATATCCAGCCGTGTTTCGACTGAAGAATCCTTTTCAAGTACTGCCGCGGCGTCTTTAGCGCGTTTCGCGTCCAGCCTTGCAGCCAGCTCCACATCCTCCACAGCCAGTATCTGAGCCGCGAGGAGTGCCGCATTCGCCCCGCCGTTTATCGCTACAGTGGCAACCGGTATCCCGGTGGGCATCTGCACTGTGGAAAGCAGAGCATCCATACCGTCAAGCACCGGGCCCTTGCAGGGTATCCCGATCACCGGGAGCGTAGTATTGGCCGCTATCGCGCCTGCCAGATGCGCTGCCATGCCTGCCGCCGCTATGATAACGCCGAAGCCGTTACGGCGCGCGTTTACCGCAAAGTCGCGAGCCTCAGCGGGCGTCCTGTGCGCCGAATAAATATGTACTTCATAGGGTATATCCAGCTCCTTAAGTACTTTTACCGCTTTTTCTATGATGGGCAGATCGCTGTCGCTGCCCATGACGATACCTGCTTTTTTCATTTATGCATTCTCCTGTAATCGTCCGAACCGTTATCTTACTATGCCTGAAGTCTTATCCTTCTGAATAACATCATGCGCGCCGCCCTCGACAATACTTGTCGCTGAAACAAGCGTGATCACGGCTTTCTGCTGCAGCTCGGGGATGGTAAGCGCGCCGCAGTTGCACATGGTGGAGCGCACCTTGCTGAGAGACATGGCCACGTTGTCTTTAAGGGAACCCGCGTAAGGAACGTAAGAATCAACGCCTTCCTCAAAGCTGAGCTTCTTGTCGCCGCCTAAGTCATATCTCTGCCAGTTACGCGCCCTTGCCGAACCCTCGCCCCAGTACTCCTTATAGTAGGTGCCGCCAATGCTCACTTTGTTGGTAGGGCTCTCGTCAAACCTGGCAAAATATCTGCCGAGCATGATGAAATCGGCGCCCATGGCGAGTGCCAGAGTGATATGATGGTCATACACTATGCCGCCGTCAGAGCAGACGGGAACATAAATACCCGTTTCCTTGAAATACCTGTCACGTTCCGCGCACACATCGATCAGAGCCGTTGCCTGTCCTCGTCCTATGCCCTTGGTTTCTCTGGTAATGCATATCGAACCGCCGCCGATGCCCACCTTGACAAAATCGGCTCCGCTCTCTGCCAGGAATCTGAAGCCCGCGCCGTCTACCACGTTGCCCGCTCCAACCTTTACCGTATCGCCGTACTTATCACGTATCCAGGCGAGAGTCAGCTTCTGCCACTCGGAGAAGCCCTCGGATGAATCTATACAAAGTACGTCAGCCCCGGCCTCAACCAGTGCAGGCACACGTTCGGCATAGTCCCTGGTATTGATACCCGCGCCGACAATATATCTTTTCTTGGAATCAAGCAGTTCGTTGGGATTCTGCTTGTGCATGTCATAGTCCTTGCGGAATACAAAGTAACAGAGCTTGCCTTCCTCATCAATGATGGGAAGCGCGTTGAGCTTGTGATCCCAGAGTATATCGTTAGCTTCCTTTAAAGTGGTCCCTTCCTTTGCCCATACCAGCTTATCAAAAGGAGTCATAAACTCCTTAACCTTGACCGATGTTTCCATACGGCTGATGCGATAGTCCCTGCTGGTAACGATGCCGACAAGCTTACCATCCCTGGTGCCGTCCTCGGTAACAGCTACTGTAGAATGTCCGGTTTCGGCCTTCAGCTTCAATATATCCGCCAAAGTGTCCTCGGGACTTACATTGGAATAACTTTTTACAAAACCGGCTTTATAGGTCTTCACACGCTTGACCATGGCCGATTCATCTTCTATCGACTGGGATCCGTATATAAAAGAAATA